>NZ_JBHXRV010000004.1:0-218088 GCF_042716745.1 Streptomyces sp. NPDC058663 | reverse complement strand
CCCTCCCCCTGACCAGCCGGATCGCCCGCGCCGCCCTTCGTCGTACGCGTCAGTGCGTCACTTGCGCATGACCTCGGGCTCGTGGCGGCGCAGCAGGCGCGCGACCAGGAAGCCGCAGATCACGCCGAGTGCCAGCAGGATCGCGATGTTGATGCCCCACTGGGAGGCGGTGTGCTCCCAGAGCGGGTCGAGGTCGGTCGGGTTCTTCTGGTCCCACGGCGGCATCAGGTGCGCCAGGTCCAGCGTGGTGCCGGCAGCGGCGATCGCCCAGCGGGACGGCATCAGCCAGGCGAACTGCTCCAGGCCGATCTGTCCGTACACCTGGAAGAGGATGCCGGTGAACACGACCTGGACGATCGCGAACATGACCAGCAGCGGCATCGTCTTCTCGGAGGTCTTCACCAGTGAGGAGATGACGAGGCCGAACATCATCGAGGTGAAGCCGAGTGCGATCACGGAGACGCAGATCTCGACCGCGGGAGGCATGATCAGGCCCTCCTCCGGGAGGGCCCGGGTGGAGAAGCCGATGGCGCAGATGATGACGCCCTGGAAGGCCGTGATCACGCCGAGGACGATGACCTTGGACATCAGGTAGGCGGAACGGGAGAGGCCGGTGGCCCGTTCCCGCTCGTAGATCACCCGTTCCTTGATCAGCTCGCGGACCGAGTTCGCGGCGCCGGAGAAGCACATGCCGACCGCGAGGATCAGCATGATGGTTCCCGCGTCGCCGTTGAAGCGGGAGGGCGCCTTGGGCGGGCCGAGGCCGAAGTCCGCCGGGATGACGACGCTGACCAGGCCGAGGACGGCCGGGAGGATCACCATCAGGCCCATGAAGCCCTTGTCGGACGCGATGACGGAGACGTACCGCCGCACCAGCGTCGTCAGCTGCGCACCCCAGCCCTGCGGCTTCGGCGGGCGCATCTGCTGTGCGGGCGGCATGTGCACGGGCTGGGCGGCGACGGCGTCGATGTCCGCGGCGTACATCTGGTAGTGCTGCGAGCCGCGCCAGCGGCCCGCCCAGTCGTAGTCGCGGTAGTTCTCGAAGGCGGAGAAGACGTCGGCCCAGGTGCTGTAGCCGAAGAAGTTGAGAGCTTCCTCGGGGGGACCGAAGTACGCGACGGAGCCGCCGGGGGCCATCACCAGGAGCTTGTCGCAGATGGCGAGCTCGGCCACCGAGTGGGTCACGACCAGGACGGTGCGGCCGTCGTCGGCGAGGCCGCGCAGCAGCTGCATGACGTCGCGGTCCATGCCCGGGTCGAGGCCCGAGGTGGGCTCGTCCAGGAAGATCAGCGAGGGCTTGGTCAGCAGCTCCAGGGCGACCGAGACACGCTTGCGCTGGCCACCGGAGAGGGAGGTGACCTTCTTCTCCTTGTGGATGTCCAGCTTGAGCTCGCCGAGGACCTCGTCTATCCGCTGGTTGCGCTCCGCTTCGGAGGTGTCCGCGGGGAAGCGCAGCTTGGCGGCGTACTTGAGGGCCTTCTTGACGGTCAGTTCCTTGTGCAGGATGTCGTCCTGCGGGACCAGACCGATGCGCTGGCGCAGCTCGGCGAACTGCTTGTAGAGGTTCCGGTTGTCGTAGAGGACGTCGCCCTTGTTGGCGGGCCGGTAGCCGGTGAGCGCCTTGAGGAGGGTCGACTTTCCGGAGCCCGAGGGTCCGATGACCGCGATGAGGGACTTCTCGGGGACGCCGAAGGAGACGTCCTTGAGGATGTCCTTGCCGCCGTCGACCGTCACCGTGAGGTGGCGGGCGGAGAAGGAGACCTCGCCGGTGTCGACGAACTCTTCGAGCCGGTCGCCGACGACGCGGAAGGTGGAGTGGCCGACGCCGACGATGTCGTTGGGGCCGAGCAGCGCCGTGCCCGACTTCTGCATCGGCTGGCCGTTGATGTACGTGCCGTTGTGCGAGCCGAGGTCGCGGATCTCCATGCGCCCGTCGGGCGTCGAGTGGAACTCGGCGTGCAGCCGCGAGACCTGGAGGTCGGAGACGACCAGCTCGTTCTCCAGGGCACGGCCGATGCGCATGACGCGGCCGAGTGCCATCTGGTGGAACGTGGTCGGGCTGCGGTCGCCGTACACCGGCGGGGCCCCCGCGGCACCACCGGAGGGTCCGCGCTGCGCGGGTGCGTGGCCCTGGGCGTCGGGCGCGCGCTGCCAGCTCGGCTGCTGCTGTCCCTGCGCAGGCTGCCCGTGCTGGGGCGACGCCTGGTGCTGGGGCTGCTGCCAGCTCGGCTGCTGGGCCGGCGCTCCCTGGTGGGACGGCTGCTGCCAGCTCGGCTGCTGCGACTGCGGCGGGTCCTGCTGGTGCGAGGGCTGCTGCTGCGCCGCGCCCGCTCCCGTCAGGATCAGCTGCGGTCCGTCGGTGGCGTTGCCCAGGTGTACGTCGGAGCCGGGGCCGATCTCCGTGTGGTGGATGCGCTGGCCCTGCACGTACGTGCCGTTGGTGCTGCCGTGGTCTTCGATCACCCAGCTACGGCCGCCCCAGCTGATCGAGGCGTGCCGCCAGGACACCCTGGCGTCGTCTATGACCACGTCACCCTGAGGATCGCGACCAAGGGTGTACGACCGGGACGGATCGAGCGTCCAGGTCCTTCCATTCAATTCCAGTACGAGTTCCGGCACTCCATGCCCCACTAGTTGTCCCCCGTAGTTACGCCCGTCACCGGGAGTCTAGGGATGGTGAACATCGTGGGGAACTATTTCAGGCTCCGGCTCGAATACGAAAGTCGGGCCATGTGAAAAGGGGGCGCGCGCGCCCGGGACGCGCCCGTTGACGCAGCCGAAACACCCCCGGAGAGTAGTAAGCGCCCATGAGTCCGTATGACTGCGTACGGATCATGCGCGAGCGGGACAACTGGGAAATACCGGTACGGATCGGGTGGCCAGATGGATGCGAACGGCCGGGTCGGTGTGCGGTGGGGTGAGGTTCTGCTTGCTGCTATTGCCGCTGTGAGCTGGGCTTTGGCGGGAATGGCGGGCGTCTCGGCGCTCGGCCTGCATCTACTGGGAGCGGATGCGGCCGGATCGTTACCGGCGCTGACGGCTGCGGTGATCGTGCTCGCGGTGGGCGGCTCGGTCACTCCGACCGGGAACGTCTCGGCCTTCGGGGTCGAGGGCGCCGCGGCGCGAACGGCCGTCGATATTGCGCCACTTGGGGTGGGTCTGGTCGGCGCGCTGCTGCTCTCGTTCTTCTTTCTGCGTTCGCTGAGGGGTGCCGGGCCGGTGATTCAGGGCAGCGAACTGGCGGTGCGCGCGGGATCGGTGGTGGCGTTGTTCGTCGTCACTCTGGGTGGTCTCGCCTGGGCGGGTCACGACGTCATCACGATTGACGGTGCGAAGCTCGGACTGGGCGGAATTCCCGGAAATGATCTTCCAGGCGGTATCGCGGACCGCCTTCCGGACTCGCTCGGCGACATCGGCGGGCTCCTGCCCGACCGGCTCTCCGAC
Organism: Streptomyces sp. NPDC058663; assembly: GCF_042716745.1. Classification (NCBI taxonomy): domain Bacteria; kingdom Bacillati; phylum Actinomycetota; class Actinomycetes; order Kitasatosporales; family Streptomycetaceae; genus Streptomyces; species Streptomyces sp. NPDC058663. Next base: position 214,644 of record NZ_JBHXRV010000004.1, on the reverse strand, counting down.
CTGGCGGATGCGAAGGCGACGGTCGGATTCGGTGTCAATACCGGGGACTCGCTGATCGGCGGTGCGCTGTGGGTGGCGGGGGTGCTGCTGATCGCGCTGCTCGCCTCGCGCCGGACGCCGCTGCCGTGCGCGTGGGACGCGGTGCACCGGGTGCTGCGGCCGGCCGCGTCCGCCCTGGCCGCGGTGTTCCTGGTGGCGGTGCTCGCAGGCGTGGCGGCGGCCGGGTACGCGGCGGTCGGTGACGACCACCCGGGGCGGGTGCTGGGGGCCGCACTGCTCGGGGCGCCGAACGGGGTGTGGCTGGCGGTGCCGCTGGGGCTGTTCGTGCCCTGGGACGGGCACGCCACGGGACAGCTCGCCCAGGTACTGCCCGCTCCCCTCGACGAGCTGCTCTCCGGGGGCGGCGACCGGCCGCTCTCGGTGGCCCGGCTCGCCGAGCTGGACGGGCGGGTGTGGCTGCTGGCCGTCGCCGCGGTGCTGATGATGCTGTGCGCGGGGGTGCTCGCGGCTTCCCGGACGCCCCGCGACGACCTCTCGGTGGCGGGGTACGCGGGGCAGGCCGCGGTGGCGTTGGGTGCGGTGGCCGGGGTGGGGCTGCCGTTGCTGGTGTGGCTGACGGGGGTTTCGGCGGACGCGTCGCTCTCGGTGCTGGGCTTCGACGCCTTCGGAGCGGGGATCTCGCTGCGCGGGAACGTGGCGATGGCGTTGCTGCTCGGGGTGGCCTGGGGGGTGACGGCCGGAGCGCTCGGGGCGGTGCTGGCCTGCGCGACCGGGGCGGCGGGGCGGCGGACCGCGGTGCTGGCGCGGCCCTGGGCGGGGGTGCCGGGGAGGGGCGACCGGACGTATCCGGACCTGGCGTACGTACCGGGGCCCTACCGCCCTTCGCCCGGCTACGGGGAGCCGGTGGCCGGCGAGGCGAATCCGTATCTGCGGGGGGACGCGCGGCGGACGGACGCGGAGGCGGCCGGGACGCCACCGCCCGCGGGGTCGCTGGGGCCGGTGCCGCACCGCAGGACGAAGGACGGGAGACACGCGGCGCCGACGATCGCGGGGATGCCCGCGCCGCCGGTGCCACCGCCTGCGCCAGGCGGGGCGGGGAGCCCGCGGGGTGGGAACCCGCGGGGTGGGAGCCCCGAGAGCGGGGAGTTCCGGGACAGCGGCCCCCGGGGCGGGAGTGGCGGTCCCCGGCGCGGGAGCGGCAGTCCCCGGGGTGCCAGCGGCAGTCCCCGGGGCGGGAAGGGGGCTGGGGCGGCTGCTTCCCCGCCGCCGGAGGAGGGGCCTCCGCCGCCGGGGGTGCCGGGGCGGGGGCGGAGGTAGCCCCACGTGCGGGCGGGGAGCCGGACCGCCGCGCCTGGCGGGCCGTCGGCCCCGCATGACCGGCCGCACGTGAGCGGGAGCCGGGGCGGGGCTGTCCGGTGGGCGGGACGGGGGGTGAGGGCGGGGCGGGGTGCCGATACGGTGGGGGCACCATGAGCGCACTGCCGAATACCGACGTCCCCACCCTTCTCGTCAAGATCTTCGGGAAGGACCGCCCCGGGATCACCGCCGGGCTCTTCGACACCCTCGCCGCCTACGCCGTCGACGTCGTCGACATCGAGCAGGTGGTCACCCGTGGCCGCATCGTGCTGTGCGCGCTCGTGACCGAGCCGACCGTCGCCGCGGCCGGTGAGCTCCGGGCGACCGTGCACAGCTGGGCCGATTCGCTGAAGCTCCAGGCCGAGATCATTTCCGGTACGGGTGACAACCGGCCGCGCGGCAGCGGCCGTTCGCACGTCACCGTGCTCGGGCACCCGCTGACCGCCGAGTCGACGGCCGCCATAGCGGCCAGGATCACCGGCAGCGGCGGCAACATCGACCGTATCTTCCGTCTCGCCAAGTACCCGGTCACCGCCGTGGAGTTCGCGGTGTCGGGCGTCGAGACCGAGCCCCTGCGCACCGCGCTCGCCGTCGAGGCCGCCGGGATCGGTGTGGACGTGGCCGTGGTGTCGGCGGGGCTGCACCGGCGGGCCCAGCGGCTGGTGGTGATGGACGTGGACTCCACGCTCATCCAGGACGAGGTCATCGAGCTGTTCGCCGCGCACGCCGGGTGCGAGGCCGAGGTCGCCGCCGTCACCGAGCAGGCGATGCGCGGCGAGCTGGACTTCGAACAGTCGCTGCACGCGCGCGTGGCGCTGCTGGCGGGTCTGGACGCCGGTGTCGTGGAGAAGGTGCGCACCGAGGTGCGGATGACGCCCGGCGCGCGGACTCTCGTCCGTACGCTCAAGCGGCTCGGGTACCAAGTGGGTGTGGTGTCCGGGGGATTCACCCAGGTGACCGACGCGCTGAAGGACGAACTCTCGCTCGACTTCGCCTCCGCCAACACCCTGGAGATCGTCGACGGCAAGCTGACCGGGCGGGTGGTCGGCGAGATCGTGGACCGGGCGGGCAAGGCCCGGCTGCTGCGCCGGTTCGCCGCGGAGGCCGGTGTGCCGCTCGATCAGACGGTGGCCATCGGCGACGGAGCGAACGACCTCGACATGCTCAACGCGGCGGGTCTCGGTGTGGCGTTCAACGCCAAGCCGGTGGTGCGGCAGGCCGCCGACACCGCCGTCAACGTGCCGTTCCTGGACACCGTCCTCTATCTGCTGGGCATCACCCGCGAAGAGGTCGAGGCCGCGGACGGGGACGCCGTACACCTGCACTGAGCCGGCCGGACACGGCCGGCCGACCGACGAAGGGGCCCCGGGAGCACTTGCTTTCCGGGGCCCCGCCCTTGGTGGGTACGAGTGGTGCGTACGCGGTGGGGCCCGTCAGTCGTGCGGGGCCCAGTACTCCGTGAGCCGCGCCGCTCCGTGCTCCACCGTCTTCCACGAGCCGGTGAATCCGAGCACTGCGTACGCCGCCGTGGGGAAGCCGCCCCTGGTCATCCGGGCGAGTGCGTCGGGGTCCGCCTGGCCGGCGAGGGCGTCGGCCGCCGCGTGCATTCCGGGATTGTGGCCGATCACGAGGAGGTCGGTGACCTCGTCGGGCACCTCGTTGAGCAGGGCGATGATTTCGCCGAGGGAGGCCTCGTACAGCCGGTCCTCGTAGAGGGTCTTGGGCCGTTGCGGCATCTCCTGGACGGCCAGCTTCCAGGTCTCGCGGGTCCTGGCGGCGGTCGAGCACAGCGCCAGGCCGAAGCCGATGCCGCTGTCGGCCAGTTTGCGGCCTGCGGTGGCCGCGTCCCTGCGGCCCCGGTCGGCGAGCGGCCGGTCGTGGTCGGACACCTGCGGCCAGTCGGCTTTGGCGTGCCGGAGAAGGACGATCCTGCGGGGTGTTTCGACGCTCATGCATTCCAGCTTCGCACGAAACGCACTCCGGGGCCCGGGGTGTTGACGTGCTCCCCCACCCCTGTTCGGCGAAGGGCGGGATGCTCAGAGGGAGAGTGCGCCGAGCACTCGCTCCAGCAGGTACGCGAGGCCCGGGGCGTCCGCGCCGCCGACCGCGGCGCTGGCTCTGCCCTCCCCCGCCATCAGCACGAACAGCGCCACGAAGGCGACGACGGGCAGCGCGACGGACCACCACGGCAGCCGCTTGCCCGGGGCGGTGGTGCGGCGGACGGTGTGCATGGGGGCCGACATGGCCGCCTCCGGGGGTGGGTGGGCGCTCTGCGAACGGGACACCTCGAACCTACGGAGTGCGGCGGTGCGGGCCCATCCGGTGAACTCCCCACTTGACCCTGATCCCAGCCCCCTAGGGGATGGTGGGGGCAGCCCCACCCCGGGGCCTACGGGGAGGCGAGTGTCGCGATGACGGCGATGATCACGGTGACGGCGAGCATGGCGCCGAGCACGATCAGCAGCTTCTTGTGACCGTTCGGGGGGTTCGGCTCGAGCACAGGCATGCGGCCAGTCTCGCACCCTTTGCCCTGTCCTGTGCCCCCACCCCTGCCCCCTCCCCCGCGGCGGGGCTTCGGGTCAGGAGGCGAGTTCGGTCTCGACCGTGCGGTTGCGGCCTGCCAGGACGCCGACCACCATCTGCGGCACCATCAGTGCCGCCATCAGGGCGATCGGCAGTCCCCAGCCGCCGGTGGCGTCGTGCAGGACACCGATGAGCAGAGGGCCCGGGATGGAGATCAGGTAGCCGACGCTCTGGGCGAAGGCGGACAGCTTGACCACGCCCTGGTGGCTCTTGGTACGCAGCCCGATCATGGTGAGGGCCAGCGGGAACGCGCAGTTGGAGATGCCGAGCAGCAGCGCCCAGGCCCAGGCCCCGCCCGCCGGGGCGAGGTACAGGCCGGCGTATCCCGAAAGACCGCACAGGCCGAGGACCAGCACGACCGGGCCCTGGTTCGGCAGCCGGGTGGCGACGCGCGGGATGACGAAGGCGAGCGGGATGCCCATCGCCATGGTGAGGGCGAGCAGCATGCCGGACGTTCCGGCGGAGATGCCGGCGTCGCGGAAGATCTGCGGCATCCAGCCCATCGTGATGTACGCCGCGGTGGCCTGGAGTCCGAAGAAGAGGGCGAGCGCCCAGGCGGTGCGGCTGCGGACCATCGACAGGGCGGGTGCGGCGGACGGGGTCCGGGCAGCGGATTCGAGGGCCTCGACGTCCGGGGTCTCCTGTCCGGCCCGCGCCCCGGCACTGCGCCGGTCCCGGCCGTGCCGGACGGCCAGCGGCAGCCAGACGCAGAGGGCGAGCGCCGCGAGGATGCCCCACACCGCGAGGCCGGTCTGCCAACTTCCGCCCAGCGCCCTGGTCATGGGCACGGTGGACAGGGCGGCCAGCGACGTGCCGATGGCCAGGGCCATCGAGTACAGGCCCGTCATCGTGGAGACCCGGTCGGGGAACCACTGCTTGACGATGGCCGGCAGCAGGATGTTGCTGACGGCGATGCCGACGAGGGAGAGGGCGCTGGCGGCGATGAAGCCCGCCGTGCCGCCGGCGAAGGGGCGCAGGAGCAGACCGATCGCGATCGCGGTCATGCCGGCGAAGACGATGGAGGCGGGGCCGAAGCGGCGGGCCAGCCGGGGGGCCATGATCCCGAAGACCGCGAAGCACACGGACGGCACCGAGGTGAGCAGGCCCGCGACGGCGCCGCTCATCCCGAGTCCCAGGCGGACCTCTTCCAGGAGCGGGCCGAGACTGGTGATGGCGGGGCGGAGGTTCAGCGCGGCGAGCACCAGGCCGACGACCATGAGCCGGACGAGCCAGACGGAGCCCTCGCGGGAGGGCTCGGGCGGTGCGGGGGTGGCCGGGGGCGTGCATGCGGTGCTCGGTTCGGGGCTCAGGGTCCGGGACTCGTCGACTGGCATGAGGTCCATCATAGAATCATGGGATGATTGGTTGTCCAATCCGGACTCCGCACCCCTTCCGTTCCGGGGCCACCCCCTTCGTGGCGCCGGCTCCGCCCCGAACCAGGAGCACCATGACGCTGACCTCTGCCCGGCGTTCCGCACTCTCCGACCAGGTGATCAGCGCGCTGCGCCAGCAGATCACCTCGGGCGAGTGGCCCGTGGGCTCACGCATTCCGACCGAGCCCGAACTCGTCGAGCAGCTGGGGGTGGCCCGCAACACTGTCCGTGAGGCGGTGCGCGCCCTCGCGCACAACGGGCTGCTCGACATCCGTCAGGGCTCGGGGACGTACGTACGGGCGACGAGTGAGCTCGCGGGGGTGATGCACCGCCGGTTCGCCGACGCCGACCCGCTGCACATCGCAGAGCTGCGTTCCACCCTGGAGTCCTCGGCAGGGCGGCTGGCGGCGCAGCGGCGGACGGAGAAGGACATCAGGCAGCTGGACGCGCTGCTCGCGCGGCGCGAGGAGGCGTGGGCCTCGGGGAACGCGGAGCAGTTCGTCACCGCGGACGCGTCCCTGCACCTGGCGGTGGTGGCTGCCTCGCACAACGACGTACTGATCGGGCTCTACGCCGACCTGGGGGATCTGCTGCGGGACTGGCTGCGCGACGACGTCGGGCACGAGCTGCGGCCGGAGGACCACATGGATCACGCCCGGCTGGTCGGGGCGATCCGGGCGGGCGACGCGGAGACGGCGGCGGCCGAGGCGGCCGGCTACTCACTGAAGTGCCTGGCCGAGCGCGGCTGCCTGACGGGCCGCGCGCAGGACTGACGGGCTGCACAGGGGACTGACCGGGCGCGCATAGAACTGACAGTCTGCGCACAGGACTGACAGTCTGCGCCCAGGAGTGACGGACTGCGACCGTGGTGCGGGAAGGGACCGGTTACCGGCTGCCGCCGCCCGGGGCCGGGGGTGCGAGCGGGGTGTCCGGAGTGCGGGCGTGGCTGACCCAGACGCTGCCGACCTCCTTCCAGCAGCGGCCGTTCAGCCGCACGGTCTGTGCGGGGCCCACCTCCGTGGCGGCCGAGTCACCGTCGATGTCCCACCAGCGGGCGCATTCGGTGTGCAGCCGGACGTGGTCGACCTGCGGGTACGGGTTGTGGCAGTGGACGACGACCTGAGAGCCCTCGACCGCTGTGCGGCATTTGGAGCCGAAGGGCGCCGCGGGTGCGGCAGCGGCCGGGGGCACCGGTTCCGTGGCCGCCCTGCCGACGGGGAGCGCCGCCCAGGAAGCCGCCCCTGCGAGGGCCAGTGCGAGCACCGAGGACGCCAGGAGGCCCGGGACCGTCAGGAACCCCGCCGCGCGGTGGACGGCCGTCGCTTTTGCGCCGTGCGGATGCCGGGTGCTGTCGTGCCTGCGGCGGCTGCTGTCGTGAGCGGACACCGTGCCCCACCTCCTCCCCGCACCGGATAGCGGCCGGGAAGATCCCGGTTTGCTCAGTCTGCGGGGATTGCGTGGGGTTTTCGACTTGAGGGGCTCCTGACGAGCACGTTCCGTCGCAGAGGGTTGACAGGCCGAAGGGCCTGAATACGTTACATGCAACATGGAACATGCCGCCGAACCCTCCGGGAGGACTCCCATGCATCCCACGCGCCCCGTCGCCGCTTCCGGCCCCCTGGAATGCGATCTGTTGCTGTCGGGCGGCCGGGTGGTGACCGTCGACGGGCGGCGCTCCGTGCACGAACCGGGTTCGGTGGCGGTGGCGGGCGGCAGGGTGGTGGCCGTCGGTCCTGCCGCGGAGGTGGACGCCCAGTGGCAGGCCCGGCGCACCGTCGACTGCCGGGGCAGGGCGGTGCTGCCCGGCTTCGTCGACGGGCACTCGCACCTGTTCCAGGCCCTGGCCCGGGGCATGGGCGAAGGGCTCTCGATCTGGCCCTGGCTCTGCGAGTTCATGTGGCCCTACTCCATAGCCGTGGACCCCGAGGACGCCCGTGTCGCCGCCACCCTCGGGGCGGTCGAGGCGCTGCGCTCGGGCATCACGACCGTGATCGACAACCACTACGCGCCGACCGACGCGGAGACCGTCCTGGCGGTCGCACGGGCCGTCGAGTCGGCCGGTCTGCGGGGCGCGGTCGCCCGGGGCATGCTCGGCCGCAGGACCGCGGTCGCCGCCGCCCGCGGGCTCCCGGACGCCCTGTACCGCTACTCCACTCAGGAAGAGCTGGACATCACCCGGGATTGCATGCAACGCCGTCCGCCGCGTACCTCCATGGTCGAGATCTGGCCCGCCCCGCTCAATCTGAGTTACGTGGACCAGGACCTGGTACGGGGCGCGGTGGAGCTGGCCGCCGAGTTCGGCACCCGCTGGCACACGCACTGCTCCGAGGGGGCCAAGGACCCGGCGAGCTACCTGGAGGCATACGGCGTGCGGCCGGTCGAGTGGCTGGCCAGGGAGGGGCTGCTGGACGAGCGGGCCACTCTGGCGCACGCGATCTGGCTGGACGACGCCGAGGTCAAGCACATCGGCGAGCGCCGGGCGGGCGTGTCCCACAACCCGGCGTCCAACGCCTATCTGGCCTCCGGCGTGATGCGGCTGCGCGAGCTGCGGGATGCGGGCGCGGTGGTGGCCCTCGGTACCGACGGGCCGAGCGCGGGGCACCGGCAGGACATGTTCGAGGTGATGAAGCAGACCCTCTTCGGCCAGCGGCAGCACCACCTGGATCCGGCCTCGGCGCGCTGCGAGGAAGCCCTGGAACTGGCCACCCGCGAGGGCGGCAGGTACGCAGGCACGGGCACCGGGGCCCTGACCGTCGGCGCGCCCGCGGACCTCGCGGTCGTCGCCCTGGACCGGCCGCACCTGCGGCCGGTGCACCGCACGGTGGCCACGCTCGTCTACTCGGCGCGCGGCAGCGACGTGGAGATGACGGTCGTCGGCGGGCGGGTGGTCTTCGAGGAGGGCCGCTGTGTGCTCGTGGACGAGGCCGCGCTGCTCGAAGAGGCCCAGGAGCGGGCCGAACGACTGGTCTCCCGGGCCGGGTTCGACGCGCTGCGCGTCCCCTGGCGGCACTGAGTCCGGCGGCACCGGGTCCCTCCGTACCCCACACACCACCCGAGCCCCACCACTCCCCCGCCGGCTGCCTCCCGGGCCGCACCACAAGCCTCCCGAACCACAAACCTCCCGAGCACCACAGCAACCCAAGCCTCCCGAGCACCACAGCCTCCCGAGCATCCCAAGCCTCCCGAGCACCACAGCCTCCCGAATATTCGCAGGACCCACGGCTGCCCGTCCGCGGCCCCCGTACGTGCGCATACAAGGACCCCTGCCGTCACGGGCGGCGGGTGGAGGGAGAACGCACCATGTCCCGCACTACAGAACAGGGCACTTCGGAACAGGGGTGGGCGGACGACACGTCGGCCGACCCCGTGGAGGCGGTGCCGTCCCTCTGGCGGCTCGCCGTCTACGGGCTGCAGCACGTGCTCGCCTTCTACGCCGGCGCCGTCGTGATGCCGCTGCTGGTCGCGCAGGGCGTCGGCCTGCCGGACAAGGACATCGGGATGCTGGTCAACGCGTCCCTGCTGACCTGCGGCATCGCCACGCTCATGCAGGCGGTGGGGTTCAAGGGGGTCGGCATCAAACTGCCGATCGTGCAGGGCACGTCGACCACGGCGGTGCCCTCGCTCGTCTCGGTGGGGCTGGCGGCCGGCGGAGCGAAGGCCGGAATGCCGACGGTGCTGGGGGCGGTGATCGCCGCGGGGCTGGCCCTGTTCGTGATCGCACCGGTCTTCAGCAGGCTGGTGAAGTTCTTCCCGCCGCTGGTCACGGGCACGATCGTGACGATCGTCGGAATCACCCTGCTCGGTGTGGCCGCCCGTCAGGTGGGCGGCGGCGATCCGAGCGCGAAGACCTTCGGATCGCCGGGCCAGCTCGGCATGGCGGCGGTGACCTTCGTCGTCATCCTGCTGCTGTACAAGTTCTCGCGCGGTTTCCTGGCCACCGTCGCCGTGCTGGCGGGACTGGTCATCGGCACCACGGTCGCCGCGCTGCTGGGGAAGACGGACTTCTCGCGGATCGGTGACGCCTCGTGGTTCGGAATGGCGGCACCGCTGCACTACGGCGTCGAGTTCGACACCCTCGCGGTCCTGGCCGTCTTCATGGTCATGATCATCGTGGCGGTGGAGTCCATCGGGCAGTTCTTCGCGGTCGGCGAGATCGTCGGCCGTGAGGTGGACGGCAAGGGCGTCACCAGGGCACTGCGGGCGGACGGGCTGGCCACGGCGGTCGCGGGTGTCCTCAACTCGTTCCCCAGCACCGTCTATTCGCAGAACATCGGGCTGATCCGGCTCACCCGCGTCAAGAGCCGCTGGATCATCGCCTCGGCCGGCGTGATCATGATCCTGTTCGGACTGGTGCCCAAGATCGGGGCGGTCGTGGCCTCGATGCCCGCCTCCGTGCTCGGCGGCGCCACGATCGTGCTGTTCGCGACCATCGGCGTGGTCGGCATCCAGATCCTGCTCCAGGCGGATCTCACCGACCAGCGCAACACCATCCTGGTGGCCGCGAGTCTGGGCATCGGCTTCCTGCCGACCGCGTTCCCGCACTTCGCGGCACAGATGCCGACCCGGCAGCTGCATGCACTCTTCGAGAGCGGAATCATCCTCGGCACGCTCACCGCTGTCCTTTTGAACCTGTTCTTCCATCATTTGCGGCTGCCAGGAACTCGGCGGAGGGAGGTCGAACCCGTTGACCCGCCGAAGGATTACATGCAACATGAAGTCCACAAGGCGGAGGCGGCACCCAAGACGGAGGCCGATACCGCGTAGCACCCGCACTGCTGACTGACCACAGGGATGGGGAGGCGAGGATGGCGACCGGCAAAGCACAGCGGGCCGTGAGCACGCAGGCCGTGCAGCGGACCGTGAATCCGGTCGCGGCGGGGAGTCTGCTGGCGGACCGGGCGTACGAAGAGCTGAAGGCCGCCGTTCTGGCGAACCGCCTCCGCCCGGGTGACGCCCTGTCCGTGCCGGCACTCGCCACGCAGATGGGCATCAGTCGCAGCCCCGTCAGGGAAGCCGTCCAGCGGCTCATCCACGACGGACTCGCCTCCCACGTCCCGCACCGGGGCGCCGTGGTCTCCACCGTCGATCTGGAGGACGTGCGCCAGCTGTACGTGGTCCGCGAGGTCATGGAGGGACTGGCGGCGCGCCTGGCCACCGAGCGGCTCGACGCCACCAGGGTCGGCGAGCTCCGCGACCTCCTGGAGCGCCACGAGCGCGTGGTCACCTCCGACTACGACGAGGGCGCGCACATCGAGATGGACATGGCGTACCACCGCCTGATCCGCGAGGTCGCCGGGAACACCCACCTGACCTCGGCCCTGGACACCATCCAGGGCAAGGCCCACCTGGCGCTCCACTCCCTGTGGCGCAGCCCGGAGGCCCCCCGGCTCGCCGTCGCCGAGCACCGCCGGATCTTCGAGGCGATGACGGCCGGCGATCCGGACGCGGCGGAGCTGGCCGCGCGGGAGCACATCCGGCGCCTGCGCATCCGGCTCTCCCAGGCGGTGGCCGCGGGCCCCGACCAGGACGACGTACGGGGTCCCGGCATCCACCCGGTGGCGTGACCCCCGTACCGCACACGGCACTTCACGCATCACCTCGCACCACCCCACCCCATTGCTGTGGAAGGGAAGTGACGACACGTGAGCACCGCTACCGGGATCCGGAACGGGGTGGGCGAAAGCGTCCGGCGCCCCGACGGCCGTCTGAAGGTCAAGGGCGACTTCGCCTACTCCTCCGACCTGCGCGCCGAGAACATGGTGTGGGGCGCGACCCTGCGCAGCCCGCACCCCTCGGCCCGCATCGTGCGCCTCGACGCGAGCAGGGCACTGGAACTCCCCGGTGTCGTCGCGGTCCTCACCCACGAGGACGTGCCCGGGCACCCGCTGTACGGGATGAAGGTCGCCGACCAGCCGGTCCTCGCCAAGGACGTGGTCCGCTACCAGGGCGAGCCCGTGGCCCTCGTGGCCGCCGAGCACCCCGAGACCGCCCGCAGGGCGCTGCGCCTCATCGAGGTGGAGTACGAGATACGGACCCCGCTGACCGATCCGGAGCAGGCGGTCGGCGGCGAGGGCCCCCGCGTCCACGAGCGGCGGGTGGACGGCAGGGACGAGTGGGGCAATGTCGTGCGCCACGTCCGCATCCGGCACGGCGACATGGCGCAGGCCGAGCGGCTCGCCGAGGTGGTCGTCTCGGGGACGTACGAGGTGGGCATGCAGGACCAGGCGTTCCTGGGGCCGGAGTCGGGGCTCGCGATACCCGCCGAGGACGGCGGTGTCGACGTCTACGTCTCGACCCAGTGGCTGTACGACGACCAGCACCAGATGTGCGCGGCGCTCGGGCTGCCCCCGGACAAGGTGCGGCTGACCATGTCCGGTGTGGGCGGCGCCTTCGGGGGCCGCGAGGACGTCTCCGTACAGATCCACTCCGCGCTCCTGGCCCTGCACACCGGGCGTCCGGTGAAGATGAGCTACCACCGCGAGGAGTCCTTCTTCGGGCACGTGCACCGGCACCCGGCGAAGATGCGGTTCGAGCACGGGGCGACCCGCGCGGGGAAGATCGTCTACGTGAAGGCGCGGCTGGTCCTCGACGGCGGCGCGTACACCTCCACCTCGCAGGTGGTCATCGCCAACGGCTCGTACTTCGCGGCGGGCGCGTACGACGTGCCGCACGCGGAGATCGACGGGTACTCCGTCTTCACCAACAACCCGCCCTGCGGGGCGATGCGCGGCTTCGGCGCCGTCCAGTCCTGTTACGGCGTGGAGTCCAACCTCGACAAGCTGGCCCGGGCGCTGGGCATCGAGCCGGTCGAGCTGCGGATCCGCAACGCCATGACGACGGGGACGATGCTGCCGACCGGCCAGGCCGTCGACGGCCCGGCGCCCGCCGCCGAACTGCTCGCACGCCTCCGCGACCGCCCCCTGCCCCCGCCGGGGACAGGCGTCTTCTCACTGCCCGGCGGCCTGAACAACACCACCCGCGGCGAGGGCATCAAGCGCGGTGTCGGCTATGCGATCGGCGTCAAGGCCATCGGGTTCTCCGGTGGCGTCGACGACCGGTCGGTGGCCCGGGTCAGGCTGTCCCTGGCCGGCGGGGAGCCGGTGGCGCAGGTGCACACCTCCGCGTCCGAGTGCGGCCAGGGCATCGTCACCCTCCAGACCCAGATCGTGCGGACCGAACTCGGCGTCCAGCAGGTGACGGTCCTGCCGGCGGACACCCGGGTCGGCGACGCCGGCTCCTCCTCCGCCTCCCGGATCAGCTGGATGAGCGGCGGTGCGGTGCAGGGCGCCTGCAGGGCGCTCAAGGAGCGGATCACCGAGCTGCGAGGCGACGGGGAGCTGGTTCCGCTGCTCGCCGCGCACGGCCCGCTGGAGGAGGAGTACGAGTACGCGCACCGCCGCACCTACCCGGTGGATCCGGAGCGCGGTCAGGGGCAGGCGCACATCGCCTTCGCGTTCGCCGCGCACCGGGCGGTCGTCGAGGTCGACACGGAGCTCGGGCTGGTGAAGGTGGTCGAGCTTGCCACCGCCCAGGACGTCGGCAGGGCGATGAACCCGCTCGCCGTGGAGGGGCAGATCGAGGGCGGCAGCGCCCAGGGCCTGGGACTTGCCCTGATGGAGGAACTGCACGTGAAGGACGGCAAGGTGCGCAACCCCTCCTTCACCGATTACCTCATCCCCACCATCGCGGACATGCCGTCCGTGCCCATCGACCTTCTCGAACTGCCGCACCCCGACTCGCCGTACGGCCTGAACGGGGTGGGCGAACCACCGACTCTCTCCTCCACGCCGGCCATCGCCAACGCCCTGCGCGACGCGACGGGTCTGGACCTGGCCAGGGTGCCGGTGCGGCCCGACGACTTCACCGACCCGGCGAAGTCCTGACACGTACACGAAGCGAAGGGAGGTGAGGCGGGCCCTGCCCTGGGTCCCCGAACGGTTCACCACGGTCCACACAGGCAGCACGGACGACCAGAACCAGCAGGGAAGGAACAGCACCTTGATCATCGACACCCATATGCACCCGACGAACATCGTCGACCAGGCGTGGAGGCACGACGGCGAGCCGTTCACCGGTGAGCGGACCCTCGCGATGATGGACGGCCCCTTCATGATCAACGGGAAGCCGCGCCGGATCGACTACGGCTGCATCATGCCCCCGCCCGGCAACTCGGTGTGGCAGGACGGGATGCGCGGGGGTCGCGAGGGGATTCGCGATTACATGGCGTACATCACGAAGCTGGTCACGGAGTACCCGGACCGCTTCATCGGGAACTTCATGTACAACCCGCGCTTCGGTCCTGAGAACGGCGCGAAGGAGCTGAGGTTCCACGTCGAGGAATACGGCTACAAGATGCTCAAGCTGCATGCCAACATGCATGCCTACCGCCCCGACCGGGCCCTGGACTGGCTGCGTCCGGTCCTGAAGGTCTGCGACGAGCTGGGCATCCTCGTCCTGATCCACACGGGCGACGGGCCGTACTCGATCCCGACGCAGTTCTACCCGATCATCCGGGAGTTCCCCAACGTCAACTTCATCCTCGGCCACTTCGGCGTGCAGACGGGTGGCGTGTACTGCTTCGAGGCGCTCTACATGATCCTCGACTCGCCCAATGTCTACGGCGAGTCAGGCTGGCTGCTCCAGTCGCGCATCGTGGAGTTCGCGCAGCAGATGGAGAAGCACCAGCTGGTCTTCGGCACCGACTCACCGCCGAACGAGCCCGGCATGTGGGCGAGGGAGCTTGAGGTCCTGATGGGGCCGCCGCCGCAGGGCATGCACCTCTCCGAGGAACACCTGGAGGGGTACCTGGGGAACAACGTGGCGAAGCTGCTGGGCCTCGACCCGACGCCCGCGCCGCGCGACCAGGAAGAGGCGCAGCTGCGCCTGAAGAGCACGTACGCGACGCTGGAGAACCCGTCGGCGAAGTCCGCGGCGGAAGCGCGCGTGTAGCTCCACGGTCCGGGGGCGGCTCCGATGCTCGGGAGGCTCGGGGCCGCCCCCTTCTCCGTACGGCTTTCCCTGCCGGTACGTCGGTACATCCCCGCGTGAGAAAAGTGGTGCCGCACATGCAGCAGCGCATCGGTCATCTCGTTCCCTCCACCAGCGTCGGCGTCGAGCGCTGGGTGTCCCAGATCTGCACGCCGGTCGCCATCGAGGTGGCGCACCCGATCGCCCGCGCCTCGCTTCCCGAGGTGCTGAGCGGGCCGGCGATCACCCCGTCCCAGTCCGGTGAACTGACGCGTGCCGCAGGCCAGTTGGCAGATGCCGGGGTGTCCGCGGTGGTGTGGAGCGGCAGTTCGGCGGATCTGCACGGGGCGGCGCACGGGCGGGCGATGGCCCGTTGGGTGGAGGAGGTGACGGGGGTTCGCGCCTCCACGGTCACCCTCGGGCAGATCGACCTGCTCGCCCGCCGGGACATCACGTCGATGGCCCTGGTCTCGGCGGGCTCGGAGCAGACGGCCGGGCGGCTCGCCGACACCTATCTGGCGGCCGGGTTCAAGATCGCTTCGGTGACGGCGCTGGGCCTGGCGCTTCCGCGGGACGCGGCCGAGCTGCCGGTTTCGCGGGTACGGCGGCTGCTCCTGGACGCCGACTCGCTGGACGCGCAGTGCCTCGTGGTGGCGGGCACGGAGCTGCCCGTGGCGCCCGTGGCGGCCCTGGTGGAGCGGGAGCTGGGCAAGCCGGTGTACGACGGGGCGCGGGTGGCGATCCGTACGGGCCTCGAACTGCTGGGTCTGTCGGTCACGGCGCCCGAGTGGGGCGAGATGTTCGGCGCGGAGCACCCGGCCGGGGTGTGCTGTGACACGCACTGAAGCGCCCCAGGACCTCAGGACCTTCCTGCGCTCGTACGCCGCCGCGTACCCGGACGACGTCCTGACCGTCGAGGACAAGCTGGACGGTGAGGACGTCGCCGCGCTGGCCATGGAGCTGGCGGTGCGCGGCCGGGACGAGATGCTGGTGTGCCGGGACGTGGCGGGCCTCGGCACCCCCGTCGTCACCAATGTCTTCGCGTCGCGGCGGCGGGTGGCCCGGCTGCTCGGCACGGACCCGGCGGGGCTGCACGAGGCGTACCAGGCGGCCTCGGCGCGCAGATGCGCCCCTCGGGTGGTCGTGGACGGGCCGGTCCTCCAGGTGGTGGAGTCGGGCGACGACGTCGACCTGACCTCGCTCCCCCTCCTCCAGCACTTCGCGTCGGACAGGGCTCCGTACATCACCAGCGGGATCATCGCGGTGGAGGCGCCGGCGGACGCTCCGGGCCGGGCGGGGAATCTCAGCTATCACCGGTCGATGGTGCACAGTCGCACCGAGCTGGCGACGAGCCTGCACTCGCGCGGCCATCTGTGGCAGTTGCTGCGGCTCGCCGAGGAGCGGGGCGAACGCCTGCCGGTGGCTATGGTGCTGGGCGGTCATCCGCTCTTCATGCTGGCGGCCTCGGCGCGGCTGGGCGCGGACACCGACGAACGGGACGTGGCCGGCGGTCTTTTGGGCGCACCCCTGGAGGTCGTACGGACCCCGGAGTACGGGATACGGGTTCCGGCGAGCGCGGAGTTCGTGCTGGAGGGGTACATCGATCCGGCCCGGCACGCGGAGGAGGGCCCATTCGGGGAGTTCTCGGGGTACTCGTCCGACCGGTCGACGAACGACGTGCTGACGGTGGAGACGGTGCTGCGGCGGCGGGACGCGTTGCTGCTGGACGTGGTCGGCGGCAATACGGACGAGCATCTGAACCTGGCCAGGATTCCGCGCGAGTCGGAGATGGCGCAGAAGCTGCGCGAGAGGTTTCCCGAGGTCACGGCGTTGTACTACCCGACGTCGGGGACCCACTTCCACGCTTATGTGGCGATGCGGGGCTCCCGGCCGGGGCAGGCCCGGCAGATCATGCTGGGGCTGCTGGGCTGGGACCCGTATCTGAAGACGGTCGTGGCGGTGGACGCGGACGTGGACGTCACGGACGACTCCCAGGTGCTGTGGGCGATGGCCGCGCACCTGCAGCCGCACCGCGACGTCTTCGTGGTGGACGGGCTGCCCGGGAGCCCGCTCGACCCTTCCTCCACGGCCGACGGGACGACCTCGCGCATGGCGCTGGACGCCACGCGCGGGGCGGACTTCCACGGGGTGCGGATCCGGGTGGACCCGGAGCGGGTGGAGCGGGCGCGCCGGATCCTGGGCTGAGCGCGGGTTTCGCGGGGCGGGACCCCCGCACGAGGGACCGCTCACCGCCCCTCATGGGTCCCGCCCCCACACCCACCGGGCCGATTGTGGTGTCCCGCCCCATGGGAGCAGGCAGGCCTCCTCCCTACCGTTTCCGCCCATGGCCCCCCTTCCCCGCACCGCCCTCGTCACCGGCGCAGCCCGCGGCATCGGCCGCGCCTGTGCCCTCGCCCTGGCCTCCGCCGGAGCCACCGTGCACGTCGTCGACCGCGACGGCGACGGTGCCGCGGCCGTGGCCGAGGAGACCGGCGGGCAGGCCCACGCCGTCGACCTGGCCGACCCCGACGCCATCGGCGCGCTGCCCCGCGACGTCGACGTCCTCGTCAACAACGCCGGATTCCAGCACATCGCTCCCCTCACCGCGTTCCCGCCGGACCGCTTCGAGTTGATGCAGCGGGTCATGGTGACGGCCCCCTTCCTGCTGCTGCGGCACACCCTCCCCCACATGTACGCCCAGCGATGGGGGCGCGTGGTCAACGTCTCCAGCGTGCACGGCCTGCGCGCCAGCCCGTACAAGAGCGCCTACGTCGCCGCGAAGCACGCCCTGGAGGGGCTGAGCAAGGTCGCCGCCCTGGAGGGCGCCCCGCACGGGGTCACCAGCAACTGCGTCAACCCCGGCTATGTACGCACCCCCTTGGTCGAGGAGCAGATCCGCGACCAGGCCGACGTGCACGGCATCAGCCCCGACGACGTCCTGCGCGACGTCCTGCTGGCCCGCTCCCCCGTGAAGCGGCTTCTGGAGCCCGAGGAGGTGGCGGCGGCCGTGCTCTGGCTGTGCGGTCCGCACGCCGCGTCCGTCACCGGCGTCTCGCTGCCCCTGGACGGCGGCTGGAGCGCCAACTGACCCCGCACGCCCGGCTTGTGCCCCTTCTTCGAAAGCGGTGACACCTCATGACCTCCGCCTCCCCGCCCCCGCGCACCGGCATCGCCCGCGTCGTCGGCGCGAGCCTGATCGGCACGACCGTCGAGTGGTACGACTTCTTCCTCTACGGGTCCGCCGCCGCCCTCGTCTTCAACACTCTGTTCTTCCCGACCGGCGATCCGCTCGTCGGCACCCTGATCGCCTTCGTGACGTACGCGATCGGGTTCGCCGCCCGGCCGCTCGGCGGTGTCGTCTTCGGCCATTTCGGCGACCGGGTGGGGCGCAAGAAGCTCCTCGTGCTGAGTCTGCTGATGATGGGCGGCGCGACCTTCGCGATGGGGCTGCTGCCCACGTACGACACCATCGGCGTCGGCGCACCGATCCTGCTGACCGTGCTGCGGCTGATCCAGGGTTTCGCGCTCGGCGGCGAGTGGGGCGGGGCCGTGCTGATCGTCTCCGAGCACGGCGGCGACGAGCACCGCGGGTTCTGGGCCTCCTGGCCGCAGGCGGGCGCGCCCGGCGGCAACCTGCTGGCCACCGGTGTGCTGGCGCTCCTGGCCGCCGTGCAGTCCGACGAGGCGTTCCTGTCGTGGGGGTGGCGGATACCGTTCCTGCTGTCGGGCGTGCTCGTGGTCATCGGGCTGTGGATCCGGGTCTCGGTGGAGGAGTCGCCGGTGTTCCTGGCCGCCCGTGCCGCGGCCCGGGCGGACGCGGAGGGCTCGGCCAGGGAACAGGCCCCGGTCGTCGAGGTGTTCCGGCGCAGCTGGCGCGAGGTGCTCACCGCCATCGGCACCCGGTTCGGCGAGAACGTCTCGTACTACCTGCTGACCTCCTTCCTCCTCGTGTACGTCACCGTCCACCTCGGCCTCCCCAAGAGCACCGCCCTGAACGCCGTACTGCTCGGCTCGGCCGTGCACTTCGTGACCATCCCCCTGTGGGGGGCGCTGTCGGACCGGATCGGGCGGCGCCCGGTGACGCTGATCGGTGCGCTCGGCATGGCGGTGTGGGCGTTCTTCTTCTTCGCGGCGCTGGACGGGAGGTCGTTCACGGTGATCACCCTGTCCGTGACGGCCGGACTGCTGCTGCACGGGGCGATGTACGGGCCGCAGGCGGCGTTCATCGCAGAGATGTTCGACACCAGGGTGCGGTACTCGGGGGCGTCGATGGGCTCGCAGCTCGCGTCGATCGTGGCGGGGGCGCTGGCGCCGATCATCGCCGTCGGGCTCCTGAAGGACTTCGACACGACGTTGCCGCTGAGTCTCTACCTCGGCGGGGCCGCTCTGGTCACTGCGGTGACGGTGTACTTCGCCCGGGAGACCCGGGGCCGCGACCTGTCCCGCGACGCGGCCGCCTCCCGGGCGCCGGTGCGGGCGGCGGCCGAACGCCGGTGAACCGGAGCGCACCCCGGGCTGTCGTGCGCGCGCGGGGCGCGGCAGGCTGGGGCCCGTCCTGTGCCTCCTCCCGTGCCCTGTCCCGTGCCCTGTGTCTCCTCCCGCGCCCTGGCCCGCGCCCTGTGTCTCCTCCCGTGCCTGTGTCTCCTCCCGTAAGGACGGATCCCCGCCGCCATGACCCGAGCCGCCGACGCGCTCCGCGAACTCCTCGACCTGCTCGCCGCCGGGGCCAGTGCCGAGGAACTCGCGGTGCCGGCCGCGCGAGCACGGGCGGCCGGCACCGACACGGCGTGGACCGCAGGGCTGGCGGAGGCCACGGAGGCGGCGCTCGCGGTACGGCGCACCCTCGACCAGCACCGGCGGCGGGAGGCGGAGCTGGCGGCCCTGTTCGACACGGCGGGCGACCTCGCGGCGCTGCGCGGCCTGGACGCCGTACTGCGTGCCATCGTCCGGCGGGCCCGCACCCTGCTGGGCGCGGACGTCGCGTACCTGACGCTCAACGACCCCGTGGCGGGCGACACGTACATGCGGGTGACGGACGGTTCGGTGTCCGCGGCCTTCCAGCAGCTGCGGCTGGGCATGGGTGAGGGGCTCGGCGGTCTGGTGGCGCAGACCGCGCGGCCGTACGCCAGCCGCGACTACCGCGCGGACTTCCGCTTCCGGCACACCGGGGACATCGACCACGGGGTGGGCGAGGAGGGGCTGCGCGGCATCCTGGGGGTGCCACTGCGGCTCGGCGACCACGTGATCGGGGTGCTGTTCGCCGCGGACCGGGCGCCGCGCGACTTCCCGCAGGACGCCATCGCGCTGCTCGGCTCGCTCGCCGACCACGCCGCCGTGGCCATCGACGGGGCGCGGCTGATGGAGGAGACCCGGGCCGCGCTCACGAGCCTGGAGGCGGCCAACGCCACGGCACGCGCGCACAGCGAGGCGCTGCGCCGGGCCTCGGACGCCCATGACAGGCTCACCGAACTCGTCCTGCGCGGCGGCGGGGTGGCGGACGTGGCGGCACAGCTCGCGGCCCTGCTCGGCGGCGGCCTCACCGTGCACGACGCGGACGGCGCGGAACTGGCCCGGGTGGGCGAGGGCGCCGCGACCCCGCCGAGCCGGGGCCTGGCCGAGTCCCGTACCAGCGGCCGTGCGGTGTACGCGCAGGGCCGCTGGACCTGCGCGGTGGTGGCGGGGACGGAGCTCCTGGGGTGCCTGGTGCTCACGGGGCGGGCCGGGCCCGACGGGACTGACGCGTCGTCCCCCGTGCTCGCGGACGCCGATCTGCGACTGTTCGAACGGGCGGCGCTGGTCACGGCCCTGGTGCTGTTGCTGCGACGTTCGGTGGCCGAGGCCGAGGACCGGGTGCGCGGCGAACTCCTCGACGACCTGCTGAGCGATCCGTCCCGGCGCACCGGCGGCGGCAGTCTGGCGCTGCGCGCCCGGCGGCTCGGCGTCGACCTGGCGAAGCCGCACACGGTGGTCGTTCTGGACTGCCCGCCGCGGGTCAGGCCCCGGCTGGCCACGGAGGCGGCACGGCGGGCACGGGCGCTGGGAGCGCTGTCGGGGCCGCGGGACGGATCGGTCGTCCTTCTCGCTCCCGGGGACGCGGCCGGGGCGGCCCAGGTGGCGCGCGACCTCGCCCGCGACCTGGGCCGCGCTCTCGACGCCCCGGTCACGGCGGGCGCGGCGGATACCGCCGGGGGCCCCGGCGCCCTGCCCCACGCGCACGCCGAGGCGGTGCGCTGTTTGACCGCGCTGCATGCGCTGGGCCGTACCGGGGAGGGCGCGGACGTCACGGAGCTGGGCTTCCTGGGGGTCCTGCTGGGGGACCGTGCGGACGTGGCGTCGTACGCGGTGCGGGTGCTGGGGCCCGTACTGGACTACGACGCGGCGCAGGGCACGGAGCTGATCCGGACGCTGGAGGAGTACTACGCGCACGGGGCGTCGCTGTCCCGTGCCAAGGACGCGCTCCACGTGCACGTGAACACGGTGACCCAGCGCCTGGAACGGGTCACCCGCCTCCTGGGCCCGGACTGGAACTCCCCGCCCCGCGCCCTGGAACTTCAGCTCGCCCTGCGCCTGCACCGGCTCGGGGCGCGCCGGGAACCGTGCGGACAACCACCCGCCCGCCCGGCGCGGCCCGGCGCATGAGACGCAAGGGGGCGGGACAGGCCGCACAGGCCCGCACCGCCCCCGCACGGACCCCTGGAAGGGTCAGGCGCCGATCATGTGCACGCCGCCGTCGACGTGGATGATCTCGCCGGTCGTCTTCGGGAAGAAGTCCGACAGCAGCGCCACGATGCCCTTGCCGGCCGGCTCCGGGTCCGCCATGTCCCACTTCATCGGGGAGCGGGTGTCCCACACCGCGGCCAGGTCCGAGAAGCCCGGGATGGACTTCGCGGCCATCGAGCCGATCGGGCCCGCCGAGATCAGGTTGCAGCGCAGGCCCTCGGCACCCAGGTCGCGCGCGAGGTAGCGGGAGGTGGCCTCCAGCGCCGCCTTCGCCGGGCCCATCCAGTCGTACTGCGGCCACGCGAACTGCGCGTCGAAGGTCAGACCGACGATCGACCCGCCCTCGCTCATCAGCGGGCGGCAGGCCATCGCCAGGGACTTCAGCGAGAACGCCGAGACGTGCATCGCGGTGGCGACCGACTCGAACGGCGTGTTGAGGAAGTTGCCGCCGAGGGCGTCCTGCGGCGCGAAGCCGATGGAGTGCACCACACCGTCGAGCGAGCCGAGCTCGTCGCGGACCAGGCCTTCGAGGCGGTCCAGGTGCTCCTGGTTGGTCACGTCCAGCTCGATGACCTTGACCGGCTTCGGGAGCTTCTTGGCGATGCGCTCGGTCAGCGTCGGGCGGGGGAAGGCGGTCAGGATGACGTTGGCACCCTGCTCCTGGGCCACCTTGGCCGCGTGAAAGGCGATGGAGGACTCCATCAGTACACCCGTGATGAGGATGTTCTTGCCTTCGAGGATTCCACTCATGGCGATCAGTGACCCATGCCCAATCCGCCGTCAACCGGGATGACGGCTCCAGTGATGTACGACGCGTCGTCCGAGGCGAGGAACCTGACCGCCGCGGCGATCTCCTCCGACTGCGCGTAACGGCCGAGCGGCACCTGGGCGACGATGCCCTTGCGCTGCTCCTCCGTCAGGGCCTGGGTCATGTCGGTGTCGACAAACCCGGGCGCGACGACGTTGAACGTGATGTTGCGCGAACCCAGCTCGCGGGCGAGCGAGCGTGCGAAACCGACCAGACCGGCCTTGGAGGCGGCGTAGTTCGCCTGCCCGGCGGAGCCGAGGAGGCCCACGACCGAGGAGATCAGCACGACGCGGCCCTTCTTGGCGCGCAGCATGCCGCGGTTGGCCCGCTTCACGACGCGGAAGGTGCCGGTGAGGTTGGTGTCGAGGACGGACGTGAAGTCCTCCTCGGACATGCGCATCAGCAGCTGGTCCTTGGTGACGCCGGCGTTGGCGACCAGCACCTCCACGGGACCGTGCTTCTCCTCGATCTCCTTGTAGGCCTGCTCCACCTGGTCGGTGTCGGTGATGTCGCACCTGACGGCCAGGTAACCGGCCTTCTCGAGGTCCGAGGGATCACCCGAGCGGTACGTGATCGCGACCCTGTCGCCGTTGTCGGCGAAAGCGCGGGCGATGGCGAGGCCGATGCCCCGGTTTCCTCCGGTGACGAGAACCGAGCGGCTCAACGGATCACCCTTTCGAATAGCGGTCTGGTACCGACCGAAACTATCGGTACCGGGGCCCGTACGGGGAATCGGCCCCTGACAGCACCGCCTGGCGACCGCTGTCGGGTCCCTACAGAAGGGGGCTGGCCGCTGCGCCCCCGGACAGGACATGATCGGTGCGACCTCGTCTCGACGACAGGAGACATCCGTGCCGCAGTCCCCCCGTTCCCCGCACGCCCTCGACCCGACCTTCACCTCACTGCCGCTGCGCGCCCTCGCCGACGCCGCCCTCGCCCGGGCCAGGGCGCTCGGGGCGGAGCACGCGGACTTCCGGCTGGAGCGGGTGCGCACCGCCTCCTGGCGGCTGCGGGACGCCAAGCCGTCCGGGTCCTCCGACTCCACCGACCTCGGGTACGCGGTGCGGGTGGTGCACGGCGGGGCCTGGGGGTTCGCCTCCGGGGTGGATCTGAACATGGACGCCGCGGCCCGGGTCGCCGGGCAGGCGGTGGCGATGGCAAAGCTGTCCGCGAAGGTGATCAAAGCGGCGGGTTCCGACGAGCAGGTGGAGCTCGCGGACGAACCGGTGCACGAGGACCGGACGTGGGTGTCGTCGTACGAGATCAATCCGTTCGACGTGCCGGGCGAGCAGAAGGCGGCGCTGCTCGCCGACTGGAGTGCGCGGCTGCTGCGGGCGGACGGGGTGACGCACGTCGACGCGTCACTGCTGACCGTGCAGGAGAACAAGTTCTACGCCGACACGGCGGGGACCGTGACCACGCAGCAGCGGGTGCGGGTGCACCCGCAGGTGACGGCGGTGGCCGTGGACGGGACGTCCGGCGAGTTCGACTCGATGCGGACGATCGCGCCGCCGGCCGGGCGCGGCTGGGAGTACCTGACGGGCACCGGCTGGGACTGGGACTCCGAGCTGGAGCAGATCCCCGCGCTGCTGGCGGAGAAGATGCGGGCGCCGGGTGTCGAGGCGGGGACGTACGACCTGGTCGTGGACCCGTCGAACCTGTGGCTGACGATCCACGAGTCGATCGGGCACGCCACCGAGCTGGACCGGGCGCTGGGGTACGAGGCCGCGTACGCGGGGACCTCGTTCGCGACCTTCGACCAGCTGGGGAAGCTGGCGTACGGGTCGTCGGTGATGAACGTGACCGGTGACCGCACCGTCGAGCACGGGCTCGCCACGGTCGGGTACGACGACGAGGGCGTGGCCGGGCAGTCCTGGGACCTGATCAAGGACGGCACCCTCGTCGGCTACCAGACCGACCGCAGGATCGCGAAGCTGACGGGGCTCGGGCGGTCCAACGGGTGCGCGTACGCGGACTCCCCCGGGCACGTCCCGGTGCAGCGCATGGCGAACGTGTCGCTCCAGCCGGATCCGGGCGGGCTGTCGACGGAGGACCTGATCGGGGGCGTCGAGCGCGGGATCTACGTGGTCGGCGACCGGTCGTGGTCGATCGACATGCAGCGCTTCAACTTCCAGTTCACCGGGCAGCGCTTCTTCCGGATCGAGAACGGCCGTCTTGCCGGGCAGCTGCGTGACGTGGCGTACCAGTCGACGACCACCGACTTCTGGGGCTCGATGGAGAAGGTCGGCGGCCCGCAGACGTACGTCCTGGGCGGCGCCTTCAACTGCGGCAAGGCCCAGCCGGGCCAGGTCGCGGCGGTCTCGCACGGCTGCCCCTCCGCCCTCTTCCGGGGCGTCAACATTCTGAACACCACGCAGGAGGCCGGTCGATGAGCACGGAGCGAGGGCACGGGGGAACCGGCCGGGGGTCCGGGGGTCGCCCCCCGGGCAAGCACAGTCTGAACACCACGCAGGAGGCCGGTCGATGAGCCGCGTGAGCAAGCCGTACGAGATCGTCGAGCGGGCGCTGGAGCTGTCCACCGCCGACGGGTGCGTCGTCATCGCCGACGAGGAGTCGTCGGCCAATCTGCGCTGGGCGGGCAACGCCCTGACCACCAACGGCGTGACCCGGGGGCGCACCCTCACCGTCGTCGCCACCGTCGACGGGTCCGAGGGCACCGCGTCCGGTGTCGTCTCGCGGTCGGCGGTCACCGCCGCGGACCTGGAGCCGCTGGTACGGGCCGCCGAGGCGGCCGCGCGGTCGGCGGGTCCGGCGGAGGACGCCCAGCCGCTGGTCGAGGGCGTCCCGGAGTCCGCCGGCTTCCGGGACTCGCCCGCCGAGACGTCCTCGGCGGTGTTCGACGCGTTCGCGCCGGCGCTCGGCGAGGCCTTCGCCCGGGCCGGAGCCGGTGGCCGCGAGCTGTACGGGTTCGCGAACCACGAGATGACGTCCAGCTATCTCGGTACGTCGACGGGGCTCCGGCTCCGTCACGACCAGCCGAACGGCACCCTGGAGCTCAACGCCAAGTCTCCCGACCGTACGAGGTCGGCGTGGGCCGGGCGCTCCACCCGGGACTTCAAGGACGTGGACCCGGGTGCCCTGGACGAGGAGCTGGCACGACGCCTGGTGTGGGCGCAGCGGCGCGTGGACCTGCCTGCGGGCAGGTACGAGACGCTGCTGCCGCCCAGCGCGGTCGCGGACCTGCTCGTCTACCAGCTGTGGTCGTCGGGGGCGCGGGACGCCGTGGAGGGGCGGACGGTGTTCTCCCGGCCCGGCGGCTCCACCCGGCTCGGCGACACCCTGTCCGCGCTGCCGCTGACGCTGCGCAGTGACCCGGACGAGCCGGGGCTGGAATCGGCTCCGTTCGTGCTGGCGCACTCCTCGGGCGGCGACGCGTCGGTGTTCGACAACGGGCTGCCGCTGGCCCCCACCGAGTGGATCAAGGACGGGAAGCTGGAGCGGCTGATCACCACCCGCAGCACGGCCGTCCTGACCGGGCTGCCGGTGACGCCCGGCATCGACAACCTCGTGCTGGACGCGGGTGGCACGAAGACCCTGGACGAGATGGTCGCTGCCACCGGGCGCGGGCTGCTGCTGACCTGCCTGTGGTACATCCGCGAGGTCGACCCGGCGACGCTGCTGCTGACCGGTCTGACCAGGGACGGGGTGTATCTCGTGGAGGACGGCGAGGTGGTCGGCGAGGTGAACAACTTCCGGTTCAACGAGTCGCCGGTGGACCTGCTGTCGCGGGCCTCGGAGGCGGGTGTGTCGGAGAGGACGCTGCCCAGGGAGTGGGGCGACTGGTTCACCAGGGCCGCGATGCCGGCGCTGCGGGTGCCGGATTTCAATATGAGTTCTGTCAGCCGGGGCGTATAACCTCGGGGCGGTAAGGCTGCACGCACATCCGAGGAGATACGAGAATCGTGACGGACATCGTCGACGAGCTGAAGTGGCGCGGGCTGTTCGCCCAGTCCACTGACGAAGACGCACTGCGCAAGGCGCTCGCGGACGGCCCCGTCACGTTCTATTGCGGCTTCGACCCGACCGCGGCGAGCCTGCACGTGGGGCACCTGGTGCAGGTGCTCACCATGCGCCGGCTCCAGCAGGCGGGTCTGCGGCCGCTGGCGCTGGTCGGCGGGGCGACGGGGCAGATCGGCGACCCGAGGCCGACGGCCGAGCGCACGCTGAACGACCCGGAGACCATCAAGGAGTGGGTGAACCGGCTGCGCGCGCAGATCGAGCCGTTCCTCGACTTCGAGGGCGACAACCCGGCCACCATGGTGAACAACCTGGACTGGACCGCCGGGCTGTCGGCGATCGAGTTCCTGCGGGACATCGGCAAGCACTTCCGGGTCAACAAGATGCTCACCAAGGACTCGGTGGCCCGCCGGCTGGAGTCCGAGCAGGGCATCAGCTACACCGAGTTCAGCTACCAGCTGCTCCAGGGGATGGACTTCCTGGAGCTGTACCGCCGGTACGGCTGCACCCTCCAGCAGGGCGGCAGCGACCAGTGGGGCAACCTCACCGCAGGCCTCGACCTGATCCACCGGGTCGAGCCGGAGGCGTCCGTGCACGCGCTGGCGACGCCGCTGATGACGAAGGCGGACGGCACCAAGTTCGGCAAGACCGAGGGCGGCGCCGTCTGGCTCGACCCAGAGATGACCACGCCGTACGCGTTCTACCAGTTCTGGCTGAACGTGGACGACCGGGATGTCTCCAAGTACATGCGGATCCTGAGCTTCCGCTCGCAGGCGGAGCTGGAGGAGTTGGAGAAGCAGACCGAGGAGCGTCCGCAGGCGCGTGCCGCCCAGCGTGCGCTGGCCGAGGAGCTGACGACGCTGGTGCACGGCGCCGGCCAGTGCGCGGGCGTGATCGCCGCGTCCAAGGCCCTCTTCGGGCAGGGCGAGCTGACCGACCTGGACGCTCCGACCCTGGAGGCGGCGCTCTCCGAGTTGCCGCACGCGCGGGTGGAGGGCCTCGGCCAGGTGGTGGATCTGCTGATCGCGGCCGGGCTCGCGCCCAGCAAGGGCGGCGCGCGGCGCACCATCAAGGAGGGCGGCGCCTACGTGAACAACGTCAAGGTCACCGCCGAGGACGCCGAGGTCACCGCCGAGTCGCTGCTGCACGGCCGCTGGCTGGTGCTGCGCAAGGGCAAGAAGAACCTGGCGGCCGTCGAGGTCGCCGGCGCCTGACCCGCACCGGGAGGGGAGGGGCCGGTGGCCGCTCTGCCCCGGGTCCGGACAGACCGGTGGCCGGGAACCCCGCGTTCGGGGGGGGTTCCCGGCCACCGGCACAGGTACAAGTACTCGTACTGGCGTTCGTACCCGTACTGGGGTCAGGTCGTTCGCCGTCGGTTCCCGCGCAGCGACGCGTAGATCGCGTCACCCACGCCGACCACGACCACGGCTCCGATCAACTGGAGGATGTGCCGCCCCCAGTCGATGCCACGGGTCTCGTTGATGCCGAAGACGGTCGCCAGCCAGTTGCCGAGCACGGCTCCGATGATGCCGAAGACAGTCGTCAACCAGAGCGGGATCTGCTGCTTGCCCGGCAGGATCGCCTTGGCGATCAGGCCGAGCACCAGCCCGACGATGATTGCCCACAACCAACTCATGTCGCCTCCTCGTAGCGGCGCGGATGTGCGCTGCGATCAAGTCTGTGCCTGTCCCCCGTACGGCGCATGTCGGACACCTCCATACGCGGTACGCCGGTCCGTGTCCGGTCGCACGGGCAGGCCCCCGCTCTGCCGCCCGTCGGAGCGCGGGCGTACCGTGGAAGGTGTCCGGGCCGGGGAGTGCCGGGAGCGGAAATCGGGTGGTGGAAGGTATGCGGAAGCTGCGCGGAACCGAGGTCGTCCGGATCACCGGGGCGCGGCAGGGGCTCGCCGATGACGTGCGGGGCAGGCAGCGCCGCTACATCATCTCGATGTCGATCAGAACGGTCGCGGTCATCGCCGCCGCGGTCCTGTGGAACGTGGAGCGCCATGTGGCGGTCGTGGCGCTCGCGCTGGGTGTGCTGCTGCCGTACGTCTCGGTGGTGATCGCGAACGCCGGACGGGAGACCGTGAAGGCGATGCCGTCTACCTTCATCCCGCCTCCGGTGCGGCCTGCATTGGGGCCCGTGCTGGAGGGCCGGATCATGGACCCCGAGCCCGCCGAACCGGTCAACGACCCGCAGGGGCGGACTACTTAGCTCCGCCCAAGCTCAAGAAAAGCTCAGATCAATCATGAAGTTCCGGTGCACCGCACCCCGTCCCCCGTGACATACTTCGTAAGCGCTCCGCATCCCCCGTCGGAGCGACGGACCGACGCCGGGCAGCTCCCCCCGTGGCTGCTCGGCGTCGCCTTTGTGAGGGCCCCTTCCGCGTGGCCCCTGTTGGGAAATCTGCTGTGAGTGACGAAACCCCCGTCTGTTCCGCCAAGGGCTGCCGTGTGCCCGCCGCCTGGGTGCTGGCCTGGAACAACCCGAAGCTGCACACGCCGGAGCGCCGCAAGACGTGGCTCGCGTGCGAGGAGCACCGCGAGCATCTGGCGCACTTCCTGGACCTGCGCGGCTTCCTGAAGGACGTCGTGCCGTT
This sequence comes from Streptomyces sp. NPDC058663, assembly GCF_042716745.1. NCBI lineage: Bacteria > Bacillati > Actinomycetota > Actinomycetes > Kitasatosporales > Streptomycetaceae > Streptomyces > Streptomyces sp. NPDC058663. Next base: position 186,260 of record NZ_JBHXRV010000004.1, on the reverse strand, counting down.
CGCCGAGTGGGAGCAGCGGGAGCACTCGGCCGAGGGCCGCTGAAGCGACCCCGCGCCGCCCGCCTCTCCCCGTACGGTCGCGGGCCGGTCGGGCCGTCAGCCGCCGATGGCCGACATCGGGCGGTCCGGCTGGAGGAACGTGGGGTCGTCCAGTCCTGAGCCGGCCTTCTTGCCCCACATGGCGGTCTTCCAGAGCTCCGCGATGTCCTGGTCACTGGCGCCCGAGCGCAGGGCGGCCCGCAGGTCGGACTCCTCGCGGGCGAAGAGGCAGGTGCGGACCTGGCCGTCGGCGGTGAGCCGGGTCCGGTCGCAGGCCCCGCAGAACGGGCGGGTGACCGAGGCGATCACGCCGACCCGGTGCGGGCCGCCGTCCACCACCCAGCGCTCGGCGGGGGCGGAGCCGCGCTCGCGCTCGCTCTCCTCGGTGAGGGTGAAACGGGTGCGCAGCGACTGCAGGATGTCACCGGCGGTGATCATTCCGTCGCGCTTCCAGCCGTGCTGGGCGTCCAGCGGCATCTGCTCGATGAAGCGGAGCTCGTACTCGTTGGCCACGGCCCAGGCGAGCAGGTCGGGGGCCTCGTCGTCGTTGAGACCCGGCATCAGTACGGCGTTGACCTTGACCGGGGTGAGGCCGGCCTCACGGGCGGCTGCCATGCCGTCCAGGACGTCCTTGTGCCGGTCGCGGCGGGTGAGGGTCTTGAAGACGTCGGGGCGCAGCGTGTCCAGGGAGACGTTCACCCGGTCCAGGCCGGCCGCCTTGAGGGCGGCGGCGGTGCGCTTGAGGCCGATGCCGTTGGTGGTCAGCGACATCCTGGGGCGGGGCTCCAGGGCGGCACAGCGCTCCACGATCCCGGTCAGGCCGGGCCGGAGCAGCGGTTCGCCGCCGGTGAAGCGGACCTCGGTGATGCCCAGGTCGGTGACGGCGATCCGGATGAGGCGGACGATCTCGTCGTCGGAGAGCAGCTCCTGCTTGCCGAGCCACTGCAGGCCCTCTTCCGGCATGCAGTACGTACACCGCAGGTTGCACTTGTCCGTGAGCGAGACGCGCAGGTCGGTGGCGACCCGACCGTAAGTGTCGATGAGCACTGTGGGCCCCCTCCCCGATGGGATGACTGTTGCTTTCGACACTACGCGACGGCACTGACAACCCCGGGGGCCGATTGCCACGAGGCACGGCGGGGCCGCGTCGTAGGACTCTACGACGCGGCCCCCGCAGAGGCCGTCAGGAGCGCCCCTGCGTGGCCGTCAGTGGGCTCCCGTGCCGGTGAGGGACTTGACCTCCAGCTCGGCGTACTTGCCCTTGTCGGGGGCTTCCTTGGAGAGGACGGAGCCGAGCCAGCCGAGCAGGAATCCCAGCGGGATCGAGATCAGGCCGGGGTTCTCCAGCGGGAACCAGGCGAAGTCGACGCCCTTGAACATCGAGGTGGGCTTGCCGGAGACGACCGGCGAGAACAGCACCAGGAAGACCGCGGCGAAGAGTCCGCCGTAGATCGACCACAGGGCGCCCTGGGTGGTGAACTTCTTCCAGAACAGGCTGTAGAGGATCGTCGGCAGGTTGGCGGACGCGGCGACCGCGAAGGCCAGCGCGACCAGGCCGGCCACGTTGAGGTCGCGGGCCAGGGCGCCGAGCGCGATGGAGACGACGCCGATGAGGACGGTGGCCCAGCGGGCCGCCTTCATCTCCTCCTTCTCGGTGGCCTTGCCGCGCCGGATCACGTTCGCGTAGATGTCGTGCGCGAACGAGGACGACGAGGCGAGGGTGAGGCCGGCGACGACCGCGAGGATGGTCGCGAAGGCGACCGCCGAGATGACGGCGAGCAGGATCGCGCCCCCCGTGGAGCCGGAGCCGCCGCCGATCTCGAGCGCGGCGAGCGGGGCCGCGGTGTTGCCCGCCTTGTTGGAGGCGGTGATGTCGCCCGGCTTGAGCAGGGCGGCGGCGCCGAAGCCCAGCACGATCGTCATCAGGTAGAAGGCGCCGATGATGCCGATGGCCCAGTTCACGGACTTACGGGCGGCCTGGGACGTGGGCACGGTGTAGAAGCGGATCAGGATGTGCGGCAGGCCCGCGGTGCCGAGGACGAGCGCGATGCCCAGCGAGATGAAGTCCAGCTTGGACATGGTGCTGACGCCGTACTTGAGTCCCGGCTCCAGGAACCCTTCCTTGCCGCTGTTGGTGGCGGCCGCGCCCAGCAGGTCGGAGACGTTGAAGTTGAACTTCAGCAGGATCAGGAAGGTGATCAGCACGGTGCCCGCGATGAGCAGCACCGCCTTGACCATCTGCACCCAGGTGGTGCCCTTCATGCCGCCGATGGTCACGTACACGATCATCAGGACGCCGACCAGGGCGACGATGGCGATCTTGCCGCCGTCGCTGGTGATGCCCAGCAGCAGCGAGACGAGGACGCCCGCACCCGCCATCTGGGCCAGCAGGTAGAAGATCGACACGACGATGGTCGAGGTGCCCGCCGCGGTGCGCACCGGGCGCTGCTTCATGCGGTAGGCGAGGACGTCGCCCATCGTGTACCGGCCGGAGTTGCGCAGCGGCTCGGCGACCAGGAGCAGGGCGACCAGCCAGGCGACCAGGAAGCCGATGGAGTACAGGAAGCCGTCGTAGCCGAAGAGGGCGATGGATCCCGCGATGCCGAGGAAGGACGCGGCGGACATGTAGTCGCCGGAGATCGCCAGGCCGTTCTGGAAGCCGGTGAACTGGCGGCCGCCCGCGTAGAAGTCCGAGGCGCTCTTGGTCTGCTTGCCGGCCCAGACCGTGATGATGAGGGTCGCGACGACGAAGAGACCGAAGAGGGTCATGATCAGGCCGCGGTGCTCGCCGGCCCCGTCGCCGGCGGCGAGCTGCCAGCCGAGGTGGTCCGGGGTGAGGCTGTGGTGGCCCACGGTGTGCAGTGTCATTCTCCGGCCTCCAGGCGCGACTTGATCGCTGCGGCCTTCGGGTCCAGCTTGGTCGCCGCGTGCCGCGAGTAGAACCAGGCGATCAGGAAGGTCGTCAGGAACTGGGCGAGTCCGAAGACGAGTGCGACGTTGATGTTGCCGAAGAGCTTCGTGCCCATGAAGCCGCCGGCGTAGCTCGACATCAGTACGTACAGCAGGTACCAGGCGATGAAGGCGATGGTGAGGGGGAAGGCGAAGGAGCGGTGCGCACGGCGCAGTTCGCCGAATTCCGCGCTCTCCTGCACCTCGACGAACTGCTCCGTCGTGGGCCCGGCAGGGCTGGTGTCCGGACCGCCCCGGGGCGGCGGTGCATCGGTGCTCACGGACTCTCCTCGCGACGCGGGTGTGGTGGTGGGGTGGGGCAAAGTGACCTCACTGGGAAGGGCGGATGGTGCTGCCTCCCACTGACAACGGCACGGTGCGCGGCACGACTCGGTTCACGCGGGACGTTTTCTTTTCCGAACTCATTGATACAACGGTTCGATCAGGGATAACTTCACTCGTCATGTACTCGTCCAACCGCAGTTGTGCGGCTGGATGTTCGGCAAGGATGATGTGGAGAACCCATGGCTCATCTGGGAACCAGACGGTCGCGCGCACTGGCGCTGCCCGTCGGACTGGCATTGACTGCCTCGCTCGGCTTCCTGCCGATGACCTCGGCCACGGCGGCTCCCGCCGAGGACACCGCGGCGGCCGCGGCCCCCCGGGCCGACGGACCGAAGCTGTCGTACGTCGTGAACGTGGACGGCGGCGGCTCCACCGCGAAGTCGGTCAAGAAGGCGATCGCCAAGGCCGGCGGCACGATCGTGATCAGTTACGACAAAATAGGCGTCATTGTCGTCACCTCCCAGAACCCGGACTTCGGGAAGCAGATCCGCAAGGTGCGGGGCGTGGAGTCGGCAGGTGCCACCCGCACCGCGCCGATCAAGGCGGCCGCGACCACCGAGGAGGGCTCCACCGAGCGCCTCTCCGCGAGTGAGGCCCAGGCCGCCGCCAAGAAGGCGTCCGAGGCCCAGGACCCGCTGGAGCCGCTGCTCTGGGGCCTGCCGGCGATCCGCGCCGACAAGGCGCACCAGAAGTCGCTCGGTTCCAAGAAGGTCAACGTCACCGTCATCGACACCGGCGTGGACGACACCCACCCGGACCTGGCGCCGAACTTCGACGCCAAGGGCTCCGCGAGCTGTGTCGGCGGCAAGGCGGACACCACGGCCGGTGTGTGGCGTCCCAAGGCCGACGAGTCCGACCACGGCACGCACGTGGCGGGCACCATCGCCGCCGCGAAGAACGGCGTCGGCGTCACCGGTGTCGCGCCGAACGTCCGGGTCTCCGGCATCAAGGTCGCCGACGCGACCGGCTTCTTCTACACCGAGGCCGTCGTCTGTGCCTTCGTGTACGCCGCCGAGCACGGTGCGGACATCACGAACAACAGCTATTACACCGACCCGTGGATGTTCAACTGCAAGAACGACCCGGACCAGGGTGCCCTGGTGGAGGCCGTCGACCGGGCGCACAGGTTCGCCTGGAAGAAGGGCACGATCTCGGTCGCCTCGGCGGGCAACTCGAACTACGACCTCGCCGCCAAGGAGATCGTGGACACGTCGAGCCCCAATGACTCCACGCCGGGCAGCCGCACCATCGACCCGAAGAAGTGCCTGGACATCCCGATGCAGCTGGACGACGTGGTGACGGTATCCGCGACCGGTGCCAAGGGTCTCAAGTCCTCGTACTCCAGCTACGGCAAGGGCGTTGTCGACGTCACCGCCCCCGGTGGCGACCGCACGGCCTACCAGCCGCCGGAGGGCCCGGCCGTCGACGGCCGCATCCTCTCGACGGTGCCGGGCGGCTACGGCTACAAGAACGGCACCTCGATGGCGTCCCCGCACGTCTCGGGTGTCCTCGCGCTGCTGAAGTCGAACCACCCCGACGCCTCTCCGCGCCAGCTGGAGCGGATGCTGACGACGCAGGCCGAGAGCGTGGCGTGCGGTGAGCCGTACGACATCAACAAGGACGGCAAGATCGACGCCGTCTGCCAGGGCTCGACCAACGACAACGGCTTCTACGGAGCCGGAATCGTCGACGCCCTGCGTGCCGTGCGCTAGACACGTCACCGAGCAGAGCCGTCCTTGGGACGGGGAGGGGCCTGCCGGCAATGCGCCGGCAGGCCCCTTGCGCATATCCGGGGAAGTGCGTCCTCGCTGGTCAGAGCGGGGTGTGCTGATCACCGTACGTCCGGTCCGCGCGGCGTGCCCCGAGGGGCGCCGCGGACGCCGCGCCGAGCACCCCGAGGGTGAGCAGGAGCTGGGCCGCCGCGTAGGTGGCCATCACCCAGAAGTCCGGCACGGGCGGCTGCGGCCACTGGGCGACCCCGGTGGCGATGAGCGTGTCGGAGAGCAGGAAGAGGGCGCCGCCCGCGCCCGCCCGCGGGCCGACGCCGCCGGCGCGGAAGGCCATGACGGTCAGCAGCAGGCTGTACCCGGCGACCGGGATGCGCAGATCGGCGGGCAGGCCGGGCCACAGGAGGGCGACGACGGCGACGAGCACGAGGGCGTAGGCGGCGCCGAGCGGGCGGTTCACGGGCGCACCGCGGAAGAGCAGCAGGTAGCAGACGTGGCCTGCGGCGAAGGAGCCCATGCCGAGCATGAAGGCGGGGTCTGCGTCGAACAGCAGGGCCAGGTCGCCGCCCCAGCCGAAGAGCAGCGCGGCGATCAGCAGACGCGGCCCGCCCCGTGCGGCGACGTAGCCCGCGAGCAGCGGCATCAGCAGCGGCTTGGCGGCGGCGTGCACCGCCCAGACGCCCGCCAGCAGCCCGGCGAGGTCGACGGCCGCGGCAAGAAGGAACGCGATGAGCAGGGGCCGGGCGAGGCGCTCGCCGAGGCTGGCAGGGACGGTGCTCACGCGGCGGGCTCGGGCTGCTGCGGCGAGGCGGCGGGGTGGGGGGTGGCGGCGGCCGGGGCGGGCGTGGCCGTCGCGGAGGGGACGGCCGGCGAGGGAGGTGCCGCCGGTACGGGAGTCACGGCCGGTGAGGGAGGCTCCGCCGGTTCGGGAGCCACGGCCGATGCGGGAGACACCGCCGGTGCCGCAGGTGCGGCCGACGCGGGAGGCACCGCCGATTCGGGAGTGACCGCCGACGCAGAAGGCACCGCCGGTGCCGGAGGTGCGGCCTGAGTCGTCGCCGGCGTCGCGTCCTTGGGCTGCCAGCCGGGGCCGCCGAAGACCCGGCCCGCGCGCTCCCGCCACGACCGTGCGTGGCGGACGTCGCGGGCGATGGCCGCGTACTCGTGGGTGGCGACCCGCAGCGGGTTGTACGTGCCGATGTTCTTGGTCAGCCCATAGACGGGGCGCTCGGTCTCGGCCACGAAGGAGCCGAAGAGCCGGTCCCAGACGATCAGGATGCCGCCGAAGTTGCGGTCCAGGTAGCCGCCCTGCGAGGCGTGGTGGACCCGGTGGTGCGAGGGCGTGTTGAGGACGTACTCGAAGGGGCGCGGCAGCTTGCCGACCCGCTCGGTGTGCACCCAGAACTGGTAGACCAGGTTCGCCGACGAGCAGAAGGCGAGCGCCGCCGGGTGGACGCCGCAGACGATCAGCGGCAGGTAGAACGGCCAGACGGTGAGCGTGGTCCAGGGCTGGCGCAGCGCGGTGGTGAAGTTGAACTTCCGGCTGGAGTGGTGGACGACGTGGCAGGCCCACAGGATGCGCACCACGTGGTGGCCCCGGTGCGACCAGTAGTAGAAGAAGTCCTGGGCGAGCAGCATCAGCGGGATCGTCCACCACAGCACCGGGACGCGGGCGGGCGTCAGCTCGTACACCGCGCTGTAGACCGCGACGATCGGGATCTTCCACAGGAGGTCGAACCCGATGCTGCCCAGACCCATGGTGATGCTGGTGGCGGCGTCCTTGGTCTCGTACCCCTCGGCGTCGTCGTCGGGGTGCAGGCGGTAGCTCACGATCTCGACCACGGTGAGCAGGACGAAGGCGGGTATCGACCACAGCACGACATCGGGCAGGTTCGGCATGCCCGCACGATAGAGGCGCGGGCAGCGGCCCGACTAGGGGTAGTTACCTACGAGTATGTAAGAACTTCTGTCAGGAGTGTGTCCGCCGCCGGCGGGGGTCCCGGTCAGGAGCGCGGCCGGTCCGTGTGCCGGTTCTCGTGGTACGTCGGCGAGGTGACCAGGTCGAGCAGCCGCTTGTCGACCTGGCCGGGGTCGGCGAGTTCGGCGAGCACCTGCGTCGGTACGGCGTCAGGGTCGCGCAGCAGCGCCAGCATCAGGTGCTCGGCGCCGGTGTGGCGGTGCCCGAGTCCGACGGCTATCCGGCCCGCCTCGGCGACCAGGGCCTCGAATCGCGGGGTGGGGTGGGGAGTTGTCTCGTTTCGCTCGTGGTTCGGCATACGCCCCATGGTGACCGAAGCGCAGCCGGTACGGAACAGGGCGAACCGCCCCGGACAGGTTCCCGGATGCCACCCACGGCCGGTGCCGCCCCGCCGTGGGCGGCACCGGATCCCGGACGCCCGGCGCACCGGAACGCACCGGCACCCGTGATGCGTTCCGGCCGCCCCGGGTCACCAGACGCGGACCGATCCGCCGGGAGCGAAGGCGGGACTGGTCGCGTCGGCGGGGATCTCCTCCAGCGGCCGGGCGATCTCCTCCACGGTCGGACCGGCCTTGGCGGCGACGGCGTCCAGGGCCGGCAGGTCGAACCCGTAGACCCGGGCCGCGTTGCCGCCGACGAGCGCGGCGACCTCCTCCCGCGGCAGCCCCGCGAAGGCGATCCGCAGGCCCTCGCGGGAGTAGGGGGCGGTGCCCTCGTCGTGCGGGTAGTCACTGCCCCACATGATCTTGTCGAGGCCGATCCGGTGGCGCAGCGGCACCTCGTGCGGGCGCATGAAGCTGGCGCCGACGAAGCAGTTGTCCCGCCACACCTCGCCGGGGCTGGCCCCCATCGAGGCGGCGAGTCCCGCCCCGAACTTCGACTCCGCGGTGGCCGCCTTCGACGCCGCCGCGACCAGCCGCTCGTGGTAGTAGTCCAGCATGTCGACGATGCCGGGGATCCAGCCGGAGCCCTGTTCGGTGAGGACCAGTCTCAGGCCCGGGTGCCGCTTGAAGGCACCGCCGAAGATCAGGTGCCAGAGCGCCCGGTGCGAGAACCACGTCGTCTCCACCATGAAGACGGCGCGTGCCGCCGGTTCGTCGCCGAGCGGCGGGGAGGCGGAGCCGCCGTGGTGGTTGACCGGGACCTCCAGTTCGGCGCAGACCGCCCAGAGGGGGTCGTAGGCGGCCGAGTACAGCTCCGGTACGCCGCAGCCCGGCGGTGCTCCCGGCAGCAGCACTCCCCCGGTGAGCCCGGCTTCCTTGGTCCGCCGGATTTCCCGGACCGCCTCGTCGACATCGTTGAGGAGGATCTGTGCGACGCCCGCCCGGCGGCCGGGGGCCATCGCGCAGAAGTCCTCCAGCCAGCGGTTGTGGGCGCGCAGTCCTGCCCAGCGCTGCTCGAACTCGGCGCGGGAGGGCACCGGGGCCAGCAGGGAGGCGGCGGGGAAGAACGGCGGGATGGTGTTGGGGAAGACCACCTCGGCGACGATGCCGTCCGCCTCCAGCTCGGCCAGCCGGCGCGCCGAGTTCCAGTTGCGGTCGGCGGTGTCGGCGAGGAGGTCCTCGTAGGGATTGGTGTAGGTGGCCGCCCAGGCGTCGAAGTCGGCGTGGTGCTTCTTCTCCAGGTACGGCTTGTAGTCGAGGAGGTCGGCGCCGGCGTGGCAGTCGGCGGAGATGACGGTGTAGCGAGAGGTCGCGGCGTGAGAGGTCGCAGCGTGCGAGGTCGTGGCGCGGTCCATCACATGACCCCGATCTGCGGGAAGTCGTGCCCGGTGAGCCAGTGGCGGCCCACCTCGCGGGACTTCGCCCAGGACTGCTCGACGGCCGCCTGGTCCTCGCTCTGGCCCAGGTCGTAGGGGGTGGGTCCGATCCGGCGGGCGAGCGGGGCCAGCTTCTCGGTGTCGAAGCCGAAGACGTCGGCCGCCGCGAGGCCGAGGATGCGGCGGGTCTCGGTGACGGGGATGTCGTGGAAGGTGTTCCCCAGCCACTCGCGGGTCCTGGGCCAGGTGCCCTCGGGGTGGGGGAAGTCGCTGCCCCAGAGGATGTTGTCGACCCCGATCTCGTAGCGCTGGGCGAGTTCGCGGCGCTTGGTGTTGGTGGCGCAGACGAACACCTGCCGGTCGAGGTACTCGCTCGGGGGGCGTTTCAGTTCCTCGAAGGGGGAGAGCTTCTTGCCGCCGTGCGCCCCGAGGTAGAGCCGGTCCATGAACCACAGCTGGTTGGGCAGCCACCAGCAGCCCGACTCGGCGACGCCGAACCTCAGTCCCGGGTGCCGCTCGAAGGCCCCGGACCAGAGCAGGAACCACAGTGGGCGGGCCGGCCACCAGGTGACCTCGCTGACGTAGATGCCCAGGTGGTCGCCGTACTCGTGGCGGGGAGCGGCTCCGGAGTGGGTGACGACCGGCATGCCGCTCTCGGCGGCGGCCGCCCACACCGGGTCGTAACGCCGGTCGTGGTACGGGGCCTTGTCCACCCACATCGAGGGGATCATCAGCGCACCGAGCCCGGACTCCTTGGCCCGGTGCACCTCGGCGACCACCCTGTCCACCTCGCCGGTGATCGGCAGCAGCGCCACTCCGCAGTGCCGGTCCGGGTTCTGGGCGACGAACTCGGCCAGCCACCGGTTGTGCGCCTGCGCGCCCGCCATGCCGAGCTCGGGGTCCTGGTCGCCGGAGAGCCCGAGCCCGACGCCGAAGGGGGCCGCGGTCCGGCTGTCCACGGCGTCCGCGTCCGGGAAGACGACCTCGGCGGCCACGCCGTCGCCGTCCAGTTCCTTGAGGCGCTGCGCGGTGTCCCAGCCGCCGCGCAGCCCCTCCTCGTTGTCCTTGAACCACTTGGCGGCGAAGGCCTCGTTGCGGACGCCGAGCCGGGTCATCGCCTCGCGGCGGGCGTCGCGCTGCCCGAGGAAGTCGTCGAAGGCGCGGTGGAAGGCACTGTCCAGATAGGGCCGGTACTGCTCGGTGGGGAGTCCGGCGTGGCAGTCGGAGGAGATGATCAGGTACGGGTCACGTGCGTCGTGCGCCTCACTGGGCATCGCGTACTTCCCCTCGGTCGAGGATTGCGTGGCGGATTCAGTCGAGGACGAACTTCTCCAGGTACGCCGGGTTGGCGCGCTCCAGCATCGACTGCGCCCGCGCCCTGATCTGCCGGTCGCTGTGCTCGCTCTCGGGGAGCATCCAGAAGCGGTCCGCCCTGATCCCGTCGACGACGGTCGCGGCGACCTCCTCGACCGGGGTGAACTCGATCCGCTGCCCCGCCCGCTCCATCGCCGCCTCCCACTGGTCCAGGGTGCGGTACGGGGTTCTGCGCGGGCGCTCCTTGGCGTACCGGCCGGGCCTGTTGCGGTGCGACTCCCACAGCCCGGTGCGCAGCATGTGCGGTCCGGGGAACAGTACGGACGCGCCGACCCGGGCCCCTTCCGCCTTCAGGTGCGCGTACAGCGACTCCGTGAGGGTGACCACGGCCGCCTTGGTGACGGCGTACACGGAGGCGGTCGGCAGCGGTGCGATGCCGCCGTCCCCCGACGACGTGTTGACGACATGGCCGGCGTCGCCGCCTTCGAGCATCCGCGGGACGAAGGCCTGGACGCCGTGGAAGACGCCCCAGACGTTGACCGCGAACGCCCACTTCCAGTCGTTGGGCTCGTGCTCCCACATGCGGCCCTCGGCACCGGAGCCGACGCCCGCGTTGTTGCACAGCACGTGCACCGCGCCGAAGGCCTCGTACGCCGCGTCCGCCAGCGCGGTGACGCAAGCGCGCTCGCCGACGTCCGTCACGCGCGCCAGGACGGTGGCCCCGCCCTCGCGCAGTTCGGCGGCGGCCTTCTCCAGCGCGCCCTCCTCCACGTCGGCGAGGACCACCTTGAGCCCCTCGTCGGCGAACCGCCGCACCATCGCGCGCCCGATCCCGCTCGCGGCCCCGGTGACGACGGCCACCTGTCCGGCCCGCAGCTCCATCAGACGCTCCCTTCCGGCGGGCCGTCGAGGATCTGCTGCGGATCGTCGTAGCGCTGGTGGATGTACGGCAACAGGGCCTGCGCGTCGACCCGCTCGACCACCTTGCCGCTCTGGTCACTGGTCTTCTCGCCGAGGGTGATCTCCATCAGGCGCCGCACCGGGAGGTCGGCCACGGGGTCGTACATCGACTCGCGCAGCACCACGTCACCCGTGACCCGCTCCAGCCTGCGCACCCTTTCGTGCCGGGTGCACTGCACGAGGACCGGCTCCGCGTCGAAGCCGTGCCCGTCGACGGCGGGCAGGAACTTGAAGTAGAAGTCCAGCTTCTCCACCGGCTCCGGCGGCACCTGAAGCACCTCGCTGACCGCGCCGCGCACCTCGACGAAGGCGATGCCGTGCCGGGCGAGGGCGGCGCGGACGACCAGACCGTCGCGCTCGACGGTGACCTCGCCGAGCTTCTTGGGCTCGCCGAACACCTCGCGCCCGCCGATCAGGGCCCGTTCGTGGGTCATCGGCATCACCAGCGGATACCAGCCCTCGCGGCCCCCGTACTCGGCGGCGACCGCCACGGAGCCGGCGCCGAGCGGGTAGCCGGGCAGGTCCACCTTGCTGATGTTCGCCCGCACCAGGGGACGGCCGGTGGGCTTGAGGGGCGGCGGCAGGACCGCGGCCACCGCGTCGGGGTCGCTCTCCCACACTGCGACCACTCCGGTGGACCAGATGGCGGGGAGTGCGGTGCTCCCGGAGCGTGCCGCCTCGATCTCGGCCTCCGTGCGCGGTCCGTACCGTACGCGTGCCATGCCTGCCACCCTTCGTCGGTCGTGCCGTTCGCGGGTCGTCGCTGCTGTAACACTGTTACAGCAGCGGCGATGAAGGGTAAAGAGCCGTGCACCGAGGGAGTTGAGGGCCATGCCGAAGACGCAGCTGACCCGGGAGGACGTGCTGGCGGCCGCCGCGCGGCTCGTCGTGCGGCACGGCCCGCAGACCCTCACCATGCGCAGGCTGGCCGCCGAACTGGACACGGCGGTCACCTCCATCTACTGGCACGTCGGCAACCGCGAGGCTCTGCTCGACGCCCTCGTGGAGCGGACGGTGCGGGAGATGGGCGCGCTCTCCCCGCGCGGCCGCACCCCCGTCGACCGGGTCGTCTCGGTGGCGCGGGCGCTGCGCAGGGAACTGCGCGCCCGGCCGCACCTGATCGCGATGGTGCACGAACGCGGGCTCACCGAGCGGATGTTCCTGCCGGCCCAGCAGTCCCTGGTGCGCGAGGTGCACGCGGCGGGCCTGCGCGGGGCGCGGGCCGCGCAGGCGGTGCGCGCGGTGCAGTACCAGGTGGTGGGGCACGTCCTGGTGGAGCGCAACCGTGAGCGGTCCCCCGTCCAGTCGCCGGACGGCAGTGACCTGTGGTCCGCGGGCCGCTCCGGCGGCCTCCGGCAGGACCGGGGCGCCGAGGACGACCCGGCGCTGGCCCGCGCGCTGGCCCGGCCGGCCGACCCGGAGCGGCTGTTCGCGCTGTCCGTACGGGCGTTGGCGGGGGCGCTGCTCGCGGGGGCGTCCGCCGCGAAGGGGACGGGCCCCGCCGGCAAACGGGCCGCGCGGACGGCGGACCTGGCCGAATAGGGGACTGTCAGTCCCGGCCCGTATTCTCTGTGACCATGCTCGATGACCAGACCACAGCGGCAGCACCCTGGCCGACCGCCTACCCGGACGGGTACGCGGTCGTCGACGTGGAGACCACCGGCCTCTCCCGCGACGACCGGATAATCTCCGCTGCCGTCTACCGCCTGGACACGCACGGCGATGTCGTCGACCACTGGTACACCCTGGTCAACCCCGAGCGGGACCCCGGCCCCACCTGGATCCACGGACTGACCACCGAAGCCCTGGAGGGCGCACCGCTGTTCCCGGAGATCGTGGGAGAGCTGTCCGCGCGGCTGGACGGCCGGGTGCTCGTCGCGCACAACGCGATGTTCGACTGGTCGATGCTGGCCAGGGAGTACGCGAGGGCCGGGCACCGGGCACCGGTGCAGCAGCGGCTGTGCACCATCGCGCTGGCCAAGGAGCTGGCGCTGCCGCTGCCCAACCACAAGCTGGCCTCGCTGGCCGCGCACTTCGGCGTCGTGCAGCAGCGCGCCCACCACGCCCTCGACGACGCGCGGGTGCTCGCCGAGGCGTTCCGCCCGAGCCTGCACGCCGCGGCCAGGGGCGGGGTGCGGCTGCCGCTGCTGGAGTGCCGGCCGCTCACCGAGTGGTCGGACGCGCCCGCCCGGCCCCGGATCGGCTACCAGGCCTCGTACGGCGGCAGCGGTGGCGGCGGTCAGACCGGCTGGCGGCCCTCGCGGAAGCGGCCCGCCTGCCCGTACCCCAACCCCGGCCGCTACCGGGCGGACCAGCCGCTGATGCAGGGGATGCGGGTGGCCTTCTCCGGCGACACCTCGGTGGACCGGGACCTGCTGGAGGACCGTACGGTCGAGGCGGGCCTGCACGTCGCGTCGAGTGTGTCGCGGCTCACCAGCCTGCTCGTCACCAACGACCCGGACTCGGCGACCTCCAAGACGGTGAAGGCCAAGTCCTTCGGCACACCGGTGGTCGACGAGGCCGCGTACACGCATCTGCTCCGCGACGTGGCACCCGCACCGTCGGACGGGTGACGCCCTGGCGTGCCCTGCACGTCCCGCACCGTCCGGCACTGCACCCTGTGGCGCATGGCACGATGCGAGGTTTGCGGAAACGACTACGGCATGTCCTTCGAAGTGCACGCACAGGGTGCGGTGCACGTCTTCGACTGCTTCTCCTGCGCCATCCACCGGATGGCCCCGATCTGCGAGCACTGCCGCTGCCGCATCATCGGTCAGGGCGTCGAGGTCGAGGGCCAGTGGTTCTGCGGTGCGCACTGCTCCCGCGCGGAGGGGAAGGTGGGCATCGTGGACAAGGTCTGAGACCGCCCGCCACCCGACTGCACCCACCGCGCCCGCGCGCGCGAGGCCCTCGGCGGGCAACCCGCCCACCGGGGGTCTTTCCCCGCCAGGTACCGTCAAAGCGTGTACCGCTTCCTGTTGTCCCGGCAGTGGGTGATCCTCACCCTCTTGGTTCTCGTCCTCATCCCCACGATGGTCGAGCTCGGCTTCTGGCAGTTCCACCGCCACGAGCACAAGGTCGCCCAGAACCAGCTGATCGCCGGGAACGTCGCAGCGAAGCCGAAGCCCGTGGGCGAGCTCACCTCGCCCGGCCACACCGTGCCGCGCGCCGACTACTGGCGCACCGCGACCGCGACGGGCACCTTCGACACCACGCACGAGGTCGCCGTCCGGCGCCGTACCTCGGCCGGCGACAAGGTCGGCTTCCACGTCCTGACCCCGCTGGACCTCAAGGGCGGCGGCACCGTCCTGGTCAACCGGGGCTGGGTGCCGTTCGGACCCGACCAGCAGTCCTTCCCGCACATTCCGGCCCCGCCCAAGGGCGAAGTGACCGTCACCGGCCGCCTCAAGGCCGACGAGACGGCGGCCGGCAGCGGTATCAAGGACCTCAAGGGGCTGCCGCCCCGGCAGGTCATGCTGATCAACAGCGCGCAGCAGTCCGCGCTGCTCGGCCGCCCCGTGCTCGGCGGTTACCTCGAACTGACCGCCCCCGCCCCGGCGAACAACACCCCCGAGCCGATCGCCGAGCCGGACGCGGAGTCGATCGGCCCGCACATGGCGTACGCGATCCAGTGGTGGCTGTTCGCGGCGGCGGTACCGGTCGGCCTGGTGGTGCTCGTCCGCAGGGAGAAGCGCGAGCGGGACGCGGCCGCGTCGGCCCTCGCCGCCGGCGCCCCGGCGGATCCGGCGGATGGCGCGGACCCCAAGGACCGGACGGACGCGGCGGATGCGGCGGACCCGGCCGCCGCCGAGAGGTCCGCCACCACCTCGGCGTAACACCCGTGCCCCTGTGACCAGGACCACTTCGCGCACCTGCCCGCGCACCGGACGTGCTGCTTAATTCCCTCCGGCACCGGGAAGACGCCTCAGCGTGACCCAACGCATCGAGGACTACGCGCTCATCGGGGACCTCCAGACCGCGGCCCTGGTCGGCCGAAACGGTTCCCTCGACTGGCTCTGCCTGCCCCGCTTCGACTCCGCCGCCTGTTTCGCCGCGCTGCTCGGCGACGAGGAGAACGGCCACTGGCGACTCGCCCCCGAGGGGGCCGGCGAGTGCGCCTCCCGTTCCTACGCGGGCGACTCGCTGATCCTGGAGACGGTGTGGGAGACCCGCTCGGGCACCGGCTCCGGCGGCACGGTCAAGGTCACGGACTTCATGCCGCAGCGCGACACCGCGCCCGACGTGGTGCGCATCGTGGAGGGGCTGTCCGGCGAGGTCACCATGAACTCCACGCTCAGGCTGCGCTTCGACTACGGCAACATCGTCCCGTGGGTGCGCCGCACCGACGGCCACCGGGTCGCGGTCGCCGGCCCGGACGCGGTGTGGCTGCGCACCGAGGCACGGCCCGCGCAGGTCGAGGTCAAGACGTGGGGGCAGCAGTACAGCACCCAGTCCTCCTTCACCGTGCGCGAGGGCGAGAAGGTCGCGTTCGTGCTCACCTGGCACCCCTCCCACGAGCCGCGCCCGGCGCTCATCGACCCGTTCGAGGCGTTGGAGCACAGCCGCGAGGACTGGCAGAAGTGGGCCGAGACCTGCGCCTACACAGGCCCCTACCAGGACGCCGTCCGCCGCTCCCTGATCACTCTCAAGGCCCTCACGTACGCGCCCACCGGCGGGATCGTCGCGGCCCCCACCACCTCGCTCCCCGAAGAGATCGGTGGCGTCCGCAACTGGGACTACCGCTACTGCTGGCTGCGCGACTCCACCCTCACCCTCGGCGCGCTGCTCTCCGCCGGGTACCTGGAGGAGGCCGCCCACTGGCGCGACTGGCTGCTGCGGGCGGTGGCCGGGGACCCCGCCGACCTGAAGATCATGTACGGGCTGGCGGGCGAGCGGCGGCTGCCGGAGACGGAACTGCCCTGGCTGCGCGGGTACGAGGGTTCCGCTCCGGTCCGGATCGGCAACGACGCCGCCGACCAGCTCCAGCTGGACGTCTACGGCGAGGTCATCGACTCCCTCTACGTGGCCCGCAAGGCCGGCCTGGTCCCCACCCCGCACGCCTGGCAGCTCCAGCTCAGCCTGCTCGGCTTCCTGGAGACGATGTGGCGCGAGCCGGACGAAGGACTGTGGGAAGTGCGCGGTCACCGCCGCCACTTCGTGCACTCCAAGGTGATGGCCTGGGTGGCCGCCGACCGTGCGGTGCGCACCCTGGAGGAGGACCCTTCGCTGCCGGGCGACGCGGCGCGCTGGCGGGCGATGCGCGACGAGGTGCACCGCGAGGTCTGCGAGAAGGGCTACGACCCGGAGCGCAACACCTTCACCCAGTCCTACGGGGCCACCGAGCTCGACGCGGCGACCCTCCTCATCCCCCAGGTGGGCTTCCTGCCGCCGGACGACCCGCGGGTGGTGGGCACCGTGGACGCGGTGCGCCGCGAGCTGGGCGCGAACGGCGGTTTCATCCGGCGCTACAGCACGGACGAGGGGGCGGACGGCCAGGGGGTGGACGGGCTGCCGGGCGGTGAGGGTGCCTTCCTGGTCTGCTCGTTCTGGCTGGCGGACGCGCTGCTGCTGACCGGCCGGGACAAGGAGGCCCGCGAACTCTTCGAGCGGCTGCTCGCTCTGCGCAACGACGTCGGGCTGCTCGCCGAGGAGTACGACCCGGTGTCGCGGTGCCAACTGGGCAACTTCCCGCAGGCGTTCAGCCACATCGGCCTGGTGGGCGCGGCCCTCGCGCTGGCCGGGGCGGAGGCCCGGGACGCGGGAGCCGGCATCGAGGGTGCAGGATAGCGCCATGGATCTTGGACTGAAGGACCGTGTGTACGTCGTCACCGGAGCGAGCCGGGGCCTCGGGTTCGCCTCCGCGCGCGAACTGACGGCGGACGGCGCGAAGGTACTGATGACGGCGCGCGACGAGAAGGCCCTCGCGGACGCGGCCGCGGAGCTCGGAGCGAACGCGCAGCCGTTCGCCGCCGACAACGCGGACCCGGCGACGGCGGAGCGGCTCATCGCCGAGGCGCGGTCCCGCTTCGGCCGCTTCGACGGCATCCTCATCAGCGTGGGCGGACCTCCGGCGGGTTCCGCCGCCGACACCACGGACGCCCAGTGGCGGGAGGCCTTCGAGGCGGTCTTCCTGGGCGCGGTCCGGCTCGCCCGCACCGCGGCGGGAGCCCTCGGGGAGGGCGGTGTCATCGGCTTCGTCCTGTCGAGCTCCGTCCACGAGCCGGTGCAGGGCCTGACCATCTCCAACGGCCTGCGCCCCGGCCTGGCGGGCTTCGCCAAGTCCCTCTCCGTCGAACTCGGCCCGCGGGGCATCCGGGTGGTCGGCCTGCTGCCCGCCCGTATCGACACGGACCGCGTCCGCTCCCTGGACGGCCTGGCCCCCGATCCTGCGGCGGCACGCGCCCGCAGCGAGTCCCTGATCCCGCTGCGCCGCTACGGAACCCCCGAGGAGTTCGGCCGCGCGGCCGCCTTCCTGCTCTCCCCCGCGGCCTCCTACGTGACGGGCACCATGCTCCCCGTGGACGGCGGCGCCCGCCACAGCTTCTGACCTCGCCTCATTACCCCGCCCCCTTGGGCGACGGGGGCCGCCCCCGCCCTCCTTCCCTCCAGCCCCGTTGTGCGCCGGGGGCCGCCCTGCCGGCCGCCGCCCCCTTCGACGGGGCTGCCCGCCCCGCCCTCCCCACCCCTCCTTGGGCGGCGGGGCCGCCCCCCGGGGGGCGGAACGGGCGGGCAAGGGGCGGCCCCCGGCGGAGCCGAATACCTCGCCCCCGCCCCGCCTACGCCCCGCTCACCCCGCACCCCCTCCCCCACCTACACCCCACCTCACGACACCCTCCGCACCCCCCGCCCCATCCCCTTCACCCGCACCTCCGCCGGCAACCTCCCCACCCGCACCGACTCCCGCGCCCTGGCCACCGCCCCCCGCGCCACCTCCGCCACGGTCCCGGCAGGGGCGGCCGACTCGCCCAGCGTCAGACCCACCCGCACCCGCGGCGCGTCCCGCCTGCCCGTCACCGCGACCTCGGCCCGCTCCACGCCGGGGACGGCCTCCGCCTCCTCGCCGAGGACCCGCTCCAGTGCCCGGCCACGCAGCAGCACCGCCCCGGTGTCCCCGCCCGACACCCTCAGCACCGCCAGCCGCCTCCGCCGCAACTGCGCCACCAGCCACCACAGCGCCAGCAGCGCGCACACCGCCAGCACCCCGATCACCACCGGCCACCACCAGCCCTCGTCCCGCCACCGGGACCGGTCCGCCGCGCTCAGCAGCACGTCGTCCCGGCCCGAGAAGGGCCACCACGAAGGAACGTCCGCTCCGAGACCCGCCACCAGCGCCGCCCCGCCGAGCGCGGTCAGCACCAGCCCCGTCAGTCCCAGCAGCACCCTGTTCACCGATGTCAGCACGTCCTGTTCACCGCTTTCCGCCCGCAGCCGCGACCCGTTCCACCCGCACCGCGAGTCCGGGCTCCCGGGCCAGCCCCAGTTCGGCCACCCCCGCCCGCATCGCGTCTCCCAAGTCCTCGCGCACATCGGCCAGTTCGCGGAAATGCGAGACCGCCCGCACCGTCACCCGCCCGCGCCCGACCCGTACCCGGGCGTCCTGCACCCCGGGCACCGCCATCGCACGGTCGCGCAACAGCAGGGCCGCGGCACCGCGGTGGAGACCGGCCCGTACCTCGGGTTCGGCGGCGTCCGCCCGCATGGGCAGGAGCGACCGCAGCCCCGGTGTCACCGCGAGCACCACCAGCCACAGCCCGAGCGCGACCAGCAGGCCGGCGGCGACCTGCACCCACACCTGGTCGAGCGGCCGCCGGGCCAGCTGCCCGGCGAGTTCGCGCCGCCAATGCATGCCGGACTGCCCGGACCGGACCGCCACCACGTCGTACAGCAGCAGTCCGCACGCACCGAGCAGCACCGCTGCCACGAGTGCGGCCGGGATCCGCCGTGCGGACCGGAATCGCTTGCCGGGGGCGACCGTGCGCCCGCGCGCCCCGGTCTCGCGCTCCGGCCCCAGCGTGGGTACGTGTTCGCTCACATCGTCCTCCCGGGAGCCGGGGCCGCCCGGTGCAGCCGCTCGACCGTCACCGTCACCTCGGGTACTTCCATTCCCGCCAACTCGCTTACCCTGGAAGCGACTTGTCGACGCACCCGGTCGCACTGCGCGCCCACGTCCGAGGGATAGCCGAGTTCGACCGCGACCCGTACTCTCGCCTCGCCGTCCCGCACGGCCACCTCCGCGTGCGGCGGCCTGCCGTCGGGCGGCGCGTCGAGCACTTCGCCGGCCGCCCGTCCGGCGATCTTCGCGACGACCCCGTCCGCGATCCACAGGCCGCCCCGTTCGGCGGCCGGGGCAGCACCAGGCGCGGTCGCGCGCCCGGAAGCCGCCGTGCCGGCGGCGGCCGCCACCGGGGTCACCGCGGCCGGGGCCCGGGCCGGGGACGGTCCTCGCGGTCGCGGTCCCGCGGACGGAAGAACTCCGAGGGATCCAGATCGCCGTCGAGGAACCGGCCGACCAGGAAACCGATCAGACCCAGTGCCGCGACGATCACGAACGCTCCGAATCCGCCGAAGTACCCGGCGAATCCGAGCGCGATGCCGACCACCAGGCCGACCACGGACAGACTCATCGAACCGCCCTCACTCTCGTGTGTGCGACGTACGTGGTACGCCATAGGCCCATGCACCGCCGGCTCCCCGCTCGGCACCCGTCCGATGCCGAGCGCCCCGGTCCCGTGTGCCGGCACGTCACTGGAGCCTCGGCTCCGGCTCGTCCTCCTCCTCGTCGGGCAGCTTCACGTCGCCGACCGCGATGTTGACCTCGACGACTTCGAGGCCCGTCATCCGCTCCACGGCGGAGACCACGTTCTCCCGGACCGCCTGTGCCACGTCGGCGATGGGGACGCCGTACTCGACGACGATGTCCAGGTCGAGCGCGGTCTGGACCTCGCCGACCTCGGCCTTGACTCCCCTGCTGACGGACTTGGCGTTGCCGCCCGGCACCCGGTCACGGACCGCACCGAAGGTGCGGGAGAGCCCACCGCCCATCGCGTGGACGCCGGGCACTTCGCGGGCCGCGAGGCCGGCGATCTTCTCGACCACGCCGTCGGCGATGGTGGTGCGACCCCGCGTGGCGGGATTGCCGCCGCCTCGCTGCGGACTGCTCGCAGCTGCCGCGGTGGTCCGTCCGGCGCCGGAGGTTTCCTTCTCCAGTCCACCGGGCCGTATGGAGCTCTGTCGTTCGGTGTCAGCCATCGCCGTTTGTCCCTTTCGTGGGGGTACGCGGTACTGGACTCCGTTGCCACATTAAGTCCGGTTGCCCGATGTCGCGCCGGGAATGCGGCAGGGTGGTGGCATGGCACCCACAGCACCCGACGGTGGACTGACACGGGCAGTACGACAGCGCCTCGCCCTGGGCAGGCTGCTGCCACTGGGCAGCGAGGGGGACGGCGCCTGGCTCGCGGAGCGGGCGGCGCAGACCGTCCTGCGCCGGGCCTGCGAGGGGATCGGGGGCGCGGCCCTGGGCACGCTCCGGGTAGGTCCCGCCGCCCCGGACGCCCCGCACGGCGCCCCCGCCGTGCCCGCACCGCCGGGGGCGCTGCCGCCCGGTCCGCTGTGCGTGCGCGCGGAGTTCGAGGCCGCGCCCGAGGAGCCTCTTCCGGTGACGGCGGAGCGGCTGCGGGCAGCACTGTTCGCGGCCGCCGCCGAGCGGCTCGGGCTGGCGGTGACCGCGGTGGATCTGCGGGTGACGGGACTGCTGGACGGTGCGCCGGGACGGGCCGGGGACGCGGCGCCTGGGCGCGCCCAGACGGAGGCAGCGGGGCATGCGCCCGGCGGCCGGGCCGGCGTCCCGGGGCACGCGCCCGGTGAGGTACCGGAAGAACCCGAGGAAGTTGCTCTGTTCGGGCGGTCAGGGGGCGGGCGGCCGGAGCCGGGGAGCGGGGAGGGCGCGGACCTGGCGGACGAGGCGGCGCGGATCGCCGCCGCCGTCCCCGGTGTGGCGGGCCTGACCCCGGTGCTCGGGAGCCGGGCGGTGACCTACGACGGCACGGCACTCCCCCGCCCGCACGTCCGTGTCGAACTGGCGGTGGCCGGCGGGCGCCGTGCGCGGGAGGTGGCCCTGGCGGTGCGCGCCGCACTGGGGGACACGCTGCCGGGGCGCCCTTCGGTGGCCGTACTGGTCACCGACGTACGGGACTGACGGCGGGGCCGCTCAGTCGGAGAGGCCCGCGAGGTCCCGCAGCCGGCGCCCCTGGGCCGCCCGCTCCGCGACGCGCTGCTCGTCGTACGTACGGTCCGAAGCTCCCTGGAGCAGGGCCTTCGTCTCGATGACCGCGTCACGGGGCGCGGCGAGCAGGGCGGCGGTCAGGTCGCGGACGGCGCTGTCGAGTTCGTCGTTCGGTACGACGAGGTTGGCGAGGCCGGTGCGCTCGGCCTCCTGCGCGTGGACGAAGCGGCCGGTGGCACAGATTTCGAGCGCGCGGGCGTAGCCGACGAGGCCCACCAGGGGGTGGGTGCCGGTGAGGTCGGGTACCAGGCCGAGGCTGGTTTCCCGCATGGCGAACTGCACGTCCGCGGCGACGACCCGGAGGTCGCAGGCGAGCGCGAGCTGGAAGCCGGCCCCGATGGCATGGCCCTGGACCGCGGCGATGCTGATCAGGTCGGCCCGCCGCCACCAGGTGAAAGCCTCCTGGTACGCGGCGATCTCCGCGTCGAGGTCCGCTTCGGAACCACGCGCGAGGTCGAGGAAGGACGGCTCACCGTCGAAGCCCTCGGGAGTGAACGCCTGCCGGTCGAGGCCGGCGGAGAAGGATTTGCCCTCTCCGCGCAGCACGACCACCCGGACATTCCCGGGCAACGCCTTCCCGGCCGCCGTCAACGCCCGCCACAGAGCGGGAGATTGGGCGTTGCGCTTGGCCGGGTTGGCCAGGGTCACCGTGGCTACGGCGTCCTCGACGGTGAGTTGCACGCCGTCTTTGTCGAGTACGGGGTCGAGTGAAGCCATGGGGTGCCTCCGGGTTCGGTTGCGTATGCCGTCACCAGCTAAGTGACTGCACAGTAACCACCCGGCCGGCCGCGTGAACGACCGGCCCCACGCTGTGACCCCGCACCGGTGGAACGGTGAGGTGTGACGGTCAGGCCGAGGCCTTCTTGCCACGCGTCGCCCCGCCGCGTCCCCGCAGCGTGACGCCGGACTCACTCAGCATCCGGTGGACGAATCCGTAGGAGCGGCCGGTTTCTTCGGCCAACGCCCGGATGCTCGCACCGGAGTCGTACTTCTTTTTCAGGTCTGCCGCGAGCTTGTCGCGCGCGGCGCCGGTAACCCGGCTGCCCTTCTTCAGAGTCTCGGCCACCCGTGCCTCCTCAAGGAAGTGCGCTCTGGACTTCTCATGATCACCCCTACCGGGCTTCCTGGCCACCCATTCCGCAAGGTCCGTACAACAAGGTTCGCCGTGGAGGAAGTGAGAACAGCGCCCGGAATAGCGAATTCCGCGTGTCGTTCGCCATACGAGAATTCACCCGCTACCGGGAATGGCCAGGTCAGCGCCTTAAAACGATCAGTGCGACGGCGAGGGCCCGCCCCGGCGCGGGGCGGGCCCTGAAGTGTCCTGTGACGCGCCGGGGTACGAGAGGCGCTCACTCAGATGAAGGATCACGCGTAGGCCGAATGATCCAGCCGAAGTGGATCAGGCGGAGCCCCCGGCCGGGGGCTCCGCCGGGGCCATGGCCAGGGTCTTTGCCGCCGGCCTATGCCGGAGCCACCCCCGTATCAGGCGAGCGCCACCAGGTCCGCGTAGTCCGGCCCCCACAGGTCCTCGACGCCGTCGGGCAGCAGGATGATCCGCTCCGGCTCCAGCGCGTGGACGGCGCCCTCGTCGTGGGTGACGAGGATGACGGCCCCCTTGTAGGTGCGCAGGGCGCCGAGGATCTCCTCGCGGCTGGCCGGGTCGAGGTTGTTGGTCGGTTCGTCGAGGAGCAGGACGTTGGCCGAGGAGACGACCAGGGTGGCCAGCGCCAGCCGGGTCTTCTCGCCGCCGGAGAGGACCCCGGCCGGCTTGTCGACGTCGTCGCCGGAGAAGAGGAAGGAACCGAGCGTCTTGCGCACCTCGACCAGATCCAGGTCGGGGGCCGAGGAGCGCATGTTCTCCAGGACCGTGCGGTCCGGGTCGAGCGTCTCGTGCTCCTGCGCGTAGTAGCCCATCTTCAGGCCGTGGCCCTCGATGATCTTCCCGGTGTCCGGCTTCTCGGCGCCCGCCAGCAGCTTGAGGAGAGTCGTTTTGCCGGCGCCGTTGAGGCCGAGAATGACGACGCGCGAGCCCTTGTCCACGGCCAGGTCGACGTCGGTGAAGATCTCCAGGGAGCCGTACGACTTGGACAGGCCCTCCGCCATCAGCGGGGTCTTGCCGCAGGGCGCGGGCTCCGGGAAGCGCAGCTTGGCCACCTTGTCGGAGACCCGGACGGCGTCCAGGCCGGCGAGCAGGCGGTCGGCGCGCTTGGCCATGTTCTGGGCGGCGACCGTCTTGGTGGCCTTGGCGCGCATCTTGTCGGCCTGCGAGTGGAGGACCTTGGCCGTCTTCTCGGCGTTCGCGCGCTCGCGCTTGCGGCGCTTCTCGTCGGCCTCGCGCTGCTGCTGGTAGAGCTTCCAGCCCATGTTGTAGACGTCGATGGCGGCGCGGTTGGCATCCAGGTAGAAGACCTTGTTGACGACCGTCTCGACCAGCTCCACGTCGTGGGAGATGACGATGAAGCCGCCGCGGTAGGCCTTCAGGTAGTCGCGCAGCCAGACGATGGAGTCGGCGTCCAGGTGGTTGGTGGGCTCGTCGAGGAGCAGGGTGTCGGCGTCGGAGAAGAGGATCCGGGCCAGTTCGACGCGGCGGCGCTGACCGCCGGAGAGGGTGTGCAGCGGCTGGCCGAGCACCCGGTCGGGCAGACCGAGGGCGGCGGCGATGGTGGCTGCCTCGGCCTCGGCCGCGTAACCGCCCTTGGTGAGGAACTCCGTCTCCAGGCGCTCGTACTTCTTCATCGCCTTCTCGCGGGTGGCGCCCTGCCCGGTGGACATCTTCTGCTCGTTCTCGCGCATCTTGCGCAGGACGGAGTCGAGGTCACGGGCGGAGAGGATGCGGTCCTTGGCGAGGACGTCGAGGTCGCCGGTGCGCGGGTCCTGCGGCAGGTAGCCGACCTCACCGGAGGCGGTGATGGTGCCGCCGGCGGGGGTTCCCTCGCCGGCGAGGCACTTGGTGAGGGTGGTCTTGCCCGCTCCGTTGCGGCCGACGAGGCCGATGCGGTCGCCCTTGGCGATGCGGAAGGAAGCGTTCTCGATGAGGATGCGGGCGCCGGCGCGCAGCTCGATGCCGGAGGCGGTGATCACGGAAGTACTCCTGTGCGGGTCTGACGGCGGAAGTGTGAGGGGTGCCGCGCGCGGCTCACCAGGGATGGCGGCGGCGCGCTGCGGGCGGGCGGACTGCTGCTTCGACGCCGCTAATGCGCAAGGAGAAGAGCCATACGGCTCAGTCTAACGGGCGCCCGCAAACCCTTTTCGGGGACCGGGGCCGGTGGTGCCGCAGGACGGGTCCGCCGCGTCGCTCCCGGCAGGGAGCGCCGCCGGCCGGGCGGCCGGTGCCCGGCGGGGTGCGGGGTGGCGCGCTGCGCCCAAGGGCGCATCGGGATGAATTGCCCGATACTCGGCGCAGGGTGGCGGATCGCCGTCGCCGGGCCGGTTGTGGCAGCGCAAGCAGAGGGTGGTGTGGCCCCGTGCAGTTCGACGACGACGCCAATCTGGACTCATCGGAGGTCCGGGATGTCCGCGGCAGCCGGATTCCCGGGGGAAAGGCCACGATCGGCGGAGGCGTCGTCGGCTTCATCGCCCTGATCCTGGGAGTGCTCTTCGGGGTGGGCCCCGACCAGCTCGGGCTCTCCTCCGGCGACGAGGAACCGGCCACGTCCGCCTCCTCGCAGGCCCAGGTGCAGCAGGACTGCAGGACGGGCCGGGACGCGAACACCAAGGAGGACTGCCGGATCCTCGGTGTCGTCAACAGCGTGCAGGACTTCTGGCGGCAGGAGTTCGACCGGCGCGGTGCGCGGTACGGGGACGCCAAGACGGTCTTCTTCACCGACCGGGTCGGCACGGCGTGCGGCACCGCCTCCTCGGCGGTGGGCCCCTTCTACTGCCCCGGTGACCGGCAGGTCTATCTGGACCTCGGCTTCTTCACCGAGCTGCGGACCAAGTTCGGCTCCTCCGGCGGCCCGTTCGCGCAGGCGTACGTGGTGGCGCACGAGTACGGGCACCACATCCAGAACACGATGGGGACACTGGCCCGCTCGCAGGACGGCCGGCAGGGCGCGAACAGCAACGCGGTGCGGGTGGAGCTCCAGGCGGACTGCTACGCCGGAGTGTGGGCGCGGCACGCGACCCGTACGCCGGACAAGAAGACGGGCAGGCCGCTGATCACCCGGTTGACGGACGACGACATCAGGGACGGGCTGGACGCGGCGGCGGCGGTCGGCGACGACAGGATCCAGGAGAAGTTCCAGGGGCGGGTGACTCCGGAGACCTGGACGCACGGGTCGGCGGCCCAGCGCCAGCAGTGGTTCTACACCGGGTTCGAGTCCGGCGACATGGGCCGGTGCAACACCTTCCGCTGACCCTCTCCCCCGCCCGGGCTGCGGCGACGGCTGCCGGGAGGCCGATTGTCAGTGCCGGGTGCCAGACTGAGATCCACGTCACACCACCCGGTGCGGCGGACGACCGAGGGGCCGAGATGTCCGAGCTCGCGCAGATCAGTCCGACCTACCTGTACGCCGACGCGAAGGCGGCGATCCGGATGCTGAAGGAGGCGTTCGGCTTCCGGGAGATCGCGTTGTACGAGGACGAGCACGATCCGTCCGTGGTCACGCACGCCGAGCTGGCGTACGGCAACGGCGTGGTGATGCTGGGCTCCAAGGGCCGCCCGGGGCTCTTCGCGCAACTGATGGACGAGGCGGGCCCGGCCAGCGCCTATGTGGTGGTGGAGGACGCCGACGCCCACTTCGAGCGGGCCGAGGCGTTCGGCCTTGAGGTGCTGATGCCGCCCACCGACCAGGAGTACGGCTCCCGCGACTACATGGTCAGGGATGCCGAGGGCAACATCTGGAGCTTCGGCACCTATCGGCCGGGCGCGCACTCCCCCGGGGCCGCCTGACCGGGCGGCCACCGCGTTGGTGCCCCCCCGGGGTGCGGGTGCGTCCGGGGGCGGGTCCTCTGTCCCGGGGGCGGGTCCGTCCGGTCAGACGCCGCCGGTGTGCACCTGGAATGCGGCCCGGCGCACGGCCTTCGCGAGGGCCGGGTCCGGGTGTGCGGCGGCGAGCGCGACCAGGACCTGGACGGTGCGCGGGTGGCCCACGGACCGGACCTCGTCGAGCAGGGCGGGGACGCTGCCCTGGACGGCCGATTCGAGGTGGCGGACCAGCAGCTCGCTCTCGCCGTGGTCGGCCACGGCCGCCGCGGTGTCGACCCAGAGCCAGGTGGACTCCTCGCGGGTGAGCCGGTCGTGGGCCTCCTCGGGGTCGACGCCCTCGTGCTCGGCGAGCCACAGCAGCGCGTAGGGGCGCAGCGCGATCTCGTCGGCGGCGGCCCGCACCTCGGACTCGGCGGGCGCGCCGACGACGCGCAGGGCCTCGAAGGCGAGTCCGCGGAGCAGGGCGTCCTCGCCGCGGGCCACTTCGAGGAGTTCGAGGACGGCGGTGCCGACGGTCCGGGCGGCCAGCCAGGCCCGGTACTCGGCGCGGGCCGGTCCCGGGGTGAGCCGGGCGCAGCCGGCCAGCATGGCGTCGGCGGACTGCTCGATGTTCCCCGCGGGGCTCTGCGCGGCGACGCAGATCTGCTCCAGCTTGACCCAGACCGCCCAGCTGCCGAGCGGGGTCAGGGTCGCCTGGCCCTCGCCGAGGGTCAGGGCGCCGACGGAGGCCAGGCCGGCGAGTGCCCAGTCGAGGAGGGAGGAGAGCGGGGCGGGAGCGGTGTGCGGGGTGGACTGCGCCGGGATGCCGTGCAGGGGCGGCGGGACCTCGCAGCGCTCCTCGTGCAGTTCGGCGACGCGCTGCTCGAGCAGGTCGAGCAGGGCCGGTACGAGGACGGGGCCGGCCGAGAGCTGGAGGAGGGAGAGCACCTGGGGGACGGATTCCACGACCTCGGCGACGGTCACCGGGGTGATGCCCTCGGGCGCGGGGTGGACGATCGACCAGGCGTCGAACAGGGCGACCCAGCCGCGCAGCACCGCCGCGTCGTCGCGGTCCCAGGCACGCAGCCGCCACCCGGGGCGGGCGTTGGCGCCGTGGATCTCGACGAGGCCGGCGAGGCGGGCGCGGTCCCAGCCCGCGCGGACCTGGGCCTCGGTCAGGCGCAGCGCTTCGGCGGCGCGCTCGGCGGAGGCGTCGGAGAGGGTGCCGGCCTGGCCGGGGCGGGGGGCGGCGCCCCGGGCGCGCTCGGTGTCGGCCCAGCGGGCGACCCTTGCCGCGTCGGCGAGGACGGCTCGGGCGTGACGGGCCAGTTCCGCCTGGGCCGGGGTGCCCTCGGGAGGGCGGGGTGCCGGGCGGGTACGCCGGTTCGTCACGGCCCTGCGGGCGGTGGCGAGGGGTCGCGGGCGGACAAGTCGGAGCCTGGAGTCGCGCGGTGTACGGGACGTCACGTGGAGCAGTGTCACCGCTGACCGCCCGAAAGCCCAAACGGAACGTGTCCCCCCGGCTCCGTTCCGGTCAGCCCGGCGGGCCTCGTGCCCGGCCTCGCATCCGTCCTGGCGACTGCCCGGCGGGGGTACGAGGACGGGCCGTGCAGCCGCGTGACGGCGCGGCCCGCCGGGCCGTGGCGGGGCTACATCAGCGGGGTGAGGAAGCGGCGGAGGGACTCCTCGTAGGCGGCGGGGTCCGCGTTCCACATCGCCCCGTGGGACGCGTCGGGCACGGGGTGGAGGGTGACCAGGTCGGGGCGGGCGGCCGCCAGGTCGCGCGAGGGGCCCCACGGTGCGACGGTGTCGCCGGGCCCGTGGAAGATCAGCGCGGGCACGCGCAGCCCGCCCGGTGCGGCGGCCTCGCGCAGCCGGTCGCCGTGCGGCCCCGTGCTGCCCTGCGCCGCCCGAACCGCGAGCGGCAGGATCGCCGCCGGGACGCGGCGTACCGAGGCGAGGGAGCGGACGGTGGCCTCCCAGTCCAGCACCGGGGAGTCGAGGACCAGTCCGGAGACCAAGTGGCGGACCGCCGAGGTGGTCGCCGCGTGCAGCGCCATCGCGGCCCCGGTGGACCAGCCGTAGAGGATGAGGCGCTGGGCGCCCTGCCGCGCGGCGTGCCGGATCGCCGCGTCCAGGTCGCGCCACTCCGAGTCCCCGAGGTGGCCGAGGCCGTCCGGGGAGGGAGGTGCGCCCGCATCGCCCCGGTAGGCGAGGTCGAGGACCGGGATCCGATAGCGGTGCAGGAGCCCGAGGACGTTGAGGGGGTGTTCACGGGTGGTGCCGAGGCCGTGCACGGCGATCACCCAGGTGGTGCGGCTCCCGGGCACGAACCAGGCCGGCAGCGGCCCGAGTTCGCCCATGACGTCGACGTCGGTGAAGTGGATGCCGAGTGCGGAGTGGGGGTCGCCGGTGTGGACGCACGGGGTCAGCCTGACCTTGGTGCCCGGGGCGAGGGAGCCCCGGGTGACCCGTTCCAGGCGGCGTACGACCGTGTCCGCCTCGTGCGGTGCCGCTTCCAGGACGGGGCCGACGACCGCGTGCACCCCCTCGCCCTCCAGCCCGTACACACCGGGCCGCAGCGTGCCGAGGCCGCGTGTCAGCGTGACCTCGCCGGGGGCCGTGGAGTGCACGGTGACGCGGGCTTCGGCGGCCAGGGGCCGGCCGGGCGAGGCCTTGAGGGCGGCGTCGCCGGCGTACCGGGCGGCCGCGACCGCGGCGGCGCCGATGCCGATCAGGGTGGTGACGGCCGCTGCCGTCGCTTTAGCCGGGTGCACCGCTTCAGTGTCCGTACTGCCGGCCCGCACGGCCAGTGGGCGGGGCCCGCCGGGGGCACGCCGCCCGGAGCCGTGCCCGGTGTCCGTGGCCGGGAGGCATGGCCCGCAGGACGTGGCCGGTATTGAGTGATGAATAACGTGATCTTGCGCGGCCCCGGCCCTCAGCCCCGCTGCCCGTAGTCCCGCAGCTGTTCCTTGACCTCGTCCAGGTCGGTGTCGCTCAGGAGGGTCGGGGAGCGCCCGGGGACGGAGGAGGCGGTGAGCCACAGGCGGCACATCCACTCCAGCTGGGCGGTGCGGTCGTAGGCCTGGTCGAGGGTGTCGCCGTAGGTGAGGGTGCCGTGGTTCCGCAGGAGGCAGCCGGTCCGCTCGCGCAGCGCGCGCAGCGCGTTCTGGGCCAGCTCCTCGGTCCCGTAGGTCGCGTAGGGCGCGGTGCGTATCTCGCCTCCCATGGCGGCGGCCATGTAGTGGACCAGCGGCAGCCGGTCGACCAGGGTGGAGACGGCGGTGGCGTGCACGGCGTGGGTGTGCACGACTGCGCGCGCGCCGGTCGCCCGGTAGAGGGCGAGGTGCAGGGGGAGTTCGCTGGTGGGGGTGAGTGCGCCGAGGATCTGGCGGCCGTCGAGGCCGACGCCGACGGCGTCCTCCGGGCGGAGCCGGTCGTAGGGGACGCCGCTCGGGGTGAGGAGGATCAGTCCGCCGACCCGGACCGAGACGTTGCCCGAGGTGCCGACGACCAGGCCGTCCGCCACCGAGCGGCGCGCGGTGTCCACCAGGTCCCGCCAGGCGCGTGCCACCGCGTCGGGTGATTCCGGCGGTCGCGTCCCGTCCACCCCGCCGGTTCCGTACGCCCCGCCGGTTCCGTCCACCCCATCGGCTCCGTACGCCGCATGCGCCTCGTCGCTCGTCATGGGCCGCATCCTGCCAGCCGCCCGCGGGGACGGCGCGGGGCCGGTGCCAAGCCGTCGCGCCCGGTCAGCCGTACGGGACGACTCGCGCAGTTCGGTGACGGCCGGGGCCACCTCCGGGTGACCAGGATCTCTTCCGCGGCTCACTCGGGCGGTTGAGCACCTTCGCGCACGGTTGACGACCCGGGCGCCGCCCGGCCGCGCCGCCGTTCCGGTGATTTTCGGGGCAGCGGTCCCGCGTTTCGGGTCACCACAACGCCCTTCTCAGTTCATCTTCCGTTCACTCAGGTTGCTTACGTTCCTACAGCCACTGACCTCAAACGATTGCCTGGGTAAATGGAACACATCACGCTCCTCCTCGGAATCGTGATCGTCACCGCTCTCGTGTTCGATTTCACGAACGGTTTCCACGACACTGCCAACGCGATGGCCACCACCATCTCGACCGGCGCACTCAAGCCCAAGACGGCGGTGGCCATGTCCGCCGTGCTCAACCTCATTGGTGCGTTTCTCTCCGTCGAGGTCGCCAAGACGATCTCCGGTGGGCTCATCAACGAGAGCGGCATCACCACGGAAGTGATCTTCGCGGCGCTCGTCGGCGCGATCCTCTGGAACCTGTTGACCTGGCTGATCGGCCTGCCGTCCAGTTCCTCCCACGCACTCTTCGGCGGCCTCATCGGCGCCACCCTGATGTCGGTCGGCACCTCCGGCGTGAACGGCAGCGTCGTCATCACCAAGGTGCTGCTGCCCGCCATCGCGGCACCGCTCGTCGCCGGTCTCGCC
Source organism: Streptomyces sp. NPDC058663 (assembly GCF_042716745.1). Taxonomy (NCBI): domain Bacteria; kingdom Bacillati; phylum Actinomycetota; class Actinomycetes; order Kitasatosporales; family Streptomycetaceae; genus Streptomyces; species Streptomyces sp. NPDC058663. The sequence continues at coordinate 155,533 of NZ_JBHXRV010000004.1, read as the reverse complement.
GCGTACCTCGCCACCAAGCTCACCTTCAAGCTGGCGGGCAAGACGGACGAGAAGTCCACCGCGAAGGGCTACCGGGCGGGTCAGATCGCCTCGGCCGGCCTGGTCTCGCTGGCGCACGGCACCAACGACGCGCAGAAGACCATGGGTGTCATCACCCTGGCCCTGGTCACCGGCAACGTCCTGGCCCCGGGCTCCAACCCCCCGATGTGGGTCATCGTCTCGGCCGGTGTGGCCATCGCGCTCGGCACCTACCTCGGCGGCTGGCGCATCATCCGCACCATGGGCACCGGCCTCACCGACCTCAGGCCGCCGCAGGGCTTCGCTGCCCAGACCGGTGCCGCCACGGTCATCCTGGCCTCCTCGCACCTCGGCTTCTCCCTCTCCACCACCCAGGTCTGCTCCGGCTCCGTGATGGGTGCGGGTCTCGGCCGCAAGGGCGGCGTGGTCCGCTGGTCGACCGCGACCCGGATGTTCGTCGCCTGGGGTCTGACCCTCCCGGCCGCCGGCCTTGTCGCCGCCGGGGCGGAGTTCCTCACCGGGCAGGGCGCCTGGGGCGTCACCGCCACCGCGGTGCTGCTGGTCGCGGGCTCCGCGGCGATCTGGGTGCTGTCCCGCCGCAAGCCGGTCACCGCCGACGACCTCGACTCGACGCAGTCCGCGTCCGAACCCGCCGGTGTCGTCACCACCGCCATCGCGGCCGTCACCCCGCCCCCCGCCGGCCTCCTGGCCACCGACGGCCTCAGGGCCACCCTGCACTCCCCCGCCGCGAGCCCCGCCGAACCGGCCCGCCCGGCCGCCTCGGTCTGAGCGGCCCCGGAACTCTAGGAAAGCGACCGCATGAACATCGACTGGGCAGCTCTCGGCAGCGTCTTCGGCGTCAGCCTCGTGGCCACCGTCTCCCTGGTGGGCCTGTTCACCCTCGGCATCGTGGGCCTCTCCAAGCAGCAGTCGGCCGCCGCCTCCGGCGGTTCGGCGACCGCGGCGCGCACCGGCGCGTACGCCTGCTTCGCGCTGTGCGCGGCGGCCGTGGCGTACGGGATCTACCTGATCGTCATCTGACGCCCCGCCGTCCTCCGGCGCCCGCGAGCCCCGGACGTCCGCATTCCTTCGAGCCGCCCCGCGCCCCGTGCGCGGGGCGGCTCGTCGCGTGCGGGGTGGTGCTTCGGCGCACCGCCTCCCGCAGGTCAACCCCAGGTTGACGGTTGTTCGCAGGGCGTGGTGGACTGCCCGAGCCAATACGGCGGCATGGAGAGGAAGCCGGTGCGAATCCGGCGCGGTCCCGCCACTGTCACGTGCGACCCCGGTCGTCACGAAGCCAGGAACTCCCAGCCGCTCGTCACGTCGAACCAGGGCGCGGACCCTGAGTTAAGGACACTTCGCCATGCCCGGCTGCGGTTCACGCGGTTCAGCCCTTGTGCCTGCCCCGTCCGCCCTGTCCTCCCCCGCCCATGTCTTCGCCTGGGGCGCGGCCGCCGGATTCCTCGGCGACCTGCTGCTCGGCGACCCGCGCAGGGGCCACCCGGTGGCCGCCTTCGGCCGTGCCGCAGGAGCGGTCGAGCAGGCGCTGTGGCGCGACGACCGGGGGCGCGGCGCACTGCACACCCTTCTCTGCGTCGGCTCCGCCGCCGGGGCCGCCGCACTCGCCGCACGGGCGGTGCGCCACTCCCCCGTCGCCTCCGTCGTGCTGACCGCCGCCGCCACGTGGTCGGTCGTCGGCGGTACGTCGCTGGGCCGCGAGGCCGGGGCGATCGGCGGGGCGCTCGCCGCGGGCGACCTCGACGTGGCGCGCGAGCGGCTGCCGCACCTGTGCGGCCGGGACCCGCAGGCCCTGGACGGGCAGCAGATGGCGCGTGCCGTGGTGGAGTCCGTCGCCGAAAACACCTCGGACGCGGTGGTGGGCGCGCTGGTGTGGGGGGCGGTCGGCGGGGTGCCGGGGCTGGTGGCGTTCCGCGCAGTGAACACCCTGGACGCGATGGTCGGACACAAGTCGGCGCGCCACCGGCGCTTCGGGTGGGCTTCCGCGCGCCTGGACGACGTGGCGGGCTGGCCGGGCGCCCGGCTGACGGCCGCCCTCGCGGTCCTCGCCGGGGACGACCCGCGGGGGGCGCTGCGGGCCTGGCGCGCGGATGCGGCCAGCCACCCCAGCCCCAACGCGGGCCCCGTGGAGGCCTCGTTCGCGGGCGCGCTGGGCGTGCGGCTGGGCGGCACGCTCGCCTACGCAGGACGCGTCGAGAACCGGGCCGTGCTCAACGGGGAGACGGGCCGCCCCGTCGAGGTGGCGGACATCGAACGCGCGGTGCGGCTCTCGCTCCGGGTGAACCTGCTGGCCCTTGCCGTGTGTGCGGCCGGGCGCCTCGCCCTCGGGCGGGCAGCCCGCGGGCGCGCGAAGGGGACGAAGGCATGAGCGGTGGCGGGCTGTTGGTGGCGGGGACCACGTCGGACGCGGGCAAGAGCGTCGTCACGGCGGGAATCTGCCGGTGGCTGGTGCGCCAGGGGGTGAAGGTCGCCCCGTTCAAGGCGCAGAACATGTCGCTGAACTCGTTCGTGACCCGCGAGGGCGCGGAGATCGGGCGCGCCCAGGCGATGCAGGCCCAGGCCGCCCGCGTCGAGCCGACCGCGCTGATGAACCCCGTACTCCTGAAGCCGGGCAGCGACCGCTCCAGCCAGGTGGTGCTGCTGGGCAAGCCGGTGGGCGAGATGAGCGCGCGCGGCTTCTTCGGCACGGCCGGCGGCAAGGAGTACGGCGAGGGTGTCCAGGGCGGCCACCGCGAGGCGCTGCTCGGCACGGTGACACAGTGCCTGGCCGAGCTGCGCGAGAGTTACGACGCGGTGATCTGCGAGGGGGCGGGGAGCCCCGCCGAGATCAATTTGCGCCGTACCGACATCGTGAACATGGGCATCGCCCGCGCCGCGGACTTCCCCGTCGTGGTGGTGGGCGACATCGACCGGGGCGGCGTCTTCGCGTCCTTCTTCGGTACGACCGCGCTGCTCGCCGGTGAGGACCAGCGGCTGATCGCGGGGTACCTGGTGAACAAGTTCCGCGGTGACGTCTCGCTGCTGGAGCCGGGGCTCGACATGCTGGAGAACCTCACCGGGCGCAGGACGTACGGCGTGCTGCCGTACGCGCACGGGCTCGGCATCGACGAGGAGGACGGGCTGCGGGTCTCGATGCGCGGTGCGGTACGGGAATCGGTGGTCGCGCCGCCGTTCGGTGAGGACGTGCTGCGGGTCGCGGTGTGCGCGGTGCCGCTGATGTCGAACTTCACCGATGTGGACGCGCTGGCCGCCGAGCCGGGCGTGGTCGTGCGTTTCGTGGACCGGGCCGAGGAGCTGGCCGACGCGGACCTGGTGGTGGTGCCGGGGACGCGGGGCACGGTCAGGGCGCTGGCGTGGCTGCGGGAGCGCGGGCTCGCCGACGCCCTGGTGCGGCGGGCGGCCGAGGGGCTGCCGGTCCTGGGGATCTGCGGGGGGTTCCAGGTGCTCGGGGAGCGCATCGAGGACGAGGTGGAGTCCCGGGCGGGAGTGGTGGACGGCCTGGGCCTGCTGCCGGTGCGGGTGCGGTTCGCCCGGGAGAAGACCTTGGCGCGGCCGGTGGGTTCGGCGCTCGGGGAGGTGGTGGAGGGCTACGAGATCCACCACGGGGTGGCCGAAGTCCTGGGCGGGGAAGCCTTCTTGGACGGGTGCCGGAGGGGTGCCGTGTGGGGTACGCACTGGCACGGGTCGCTGGAGAGCGACACCTTCCGGCGCGCGTTCCTGCGGGAGGTCGCGGCGGCCACCGGGCGACGGTTCGTGCCGGCGCCGGACACCAGCTTCGGGGCGCTGCGCGAGGAGCAGTTGAACAAGCTCGGCGACCTGATCGAGGAGCACGCGGACACGGACGGACTGTGGCGGCTGATCGAGTCGGGGGCGCCGGTCGGGTTGCCCTTCGTGCCGCCGGGGGCGCCGGAGGTACGCGGATGAGAAGTGCCGTACGCGCAACAGCGGTTGCGGCTGTGACAGCTGTGCCAGGAACCACTATGGAGGCCGCATGAGTACGCCCTACCCCTTCACCGCGATCGTCGGACAGGACGACCTGAGGCTCGCCCTGCTGCTCAACGCCGTGTCCCCGGCGGTCGGCGGGGTGCTGGTGCGCGGTGAGAAGGGGACCGCGAAGTCCACCGCCGTGCGCGCGCTGGCGGCACTGATGCCGCAGGTGGCGGTGGTCGCGGGGTGCCGGTTCTCGTGTGATCCGGCGGCACCCGACCCGGCGTGTCCCGATGGGCCGCATCCGGGTGCCGGCGGCGTGTCGCGGGACGCCCGGACCGTGGAGCTGCCGGTCGGCGCTTCCGAGGACCGCCTGGTGGGTGCGCTGGACATCGAGCGGGCGCTCAGCGAGGGCGTGAAGGCGTTCGAGCCGGGACTGCTCGCGGACGCCCACCGCGGGATTCTGTACGTGGACGAGGTCAATCTCCTCCATGACCATTTGGTGGACCTCCTGCTCGACGCCGCCGCCATGGGCGCGTCGTACGTCGAGCGCGAGGGTGTGTCCGTACGGCATGCCGCGCGGTTCCTGCTGGTCGGGACGATGAACCCCGAGGAGGGCGAGCTGCGGCCGCAGTTGCTCGACCGGTTCGGGCTGACCGTGGAGGTGGCCGCGTCCCGGGACACCGATCTGCGGGTGGAGGTCGTACGCCGTCGGCTCGCCTACGACGACGACCCGGCGGGGTTCGCCGCCAAGTGGGCCGGGGAGGAGGCCGACCTCCGGGAACGGATCGTCGCGGCACGGGCCCTGCTGCCGCACGTCCGCCTCGGTGATGACGCCCTCCGTCAGATCGCCGCGACCTGCGCCGCGTTCGAGGTCGACGGCATGCGGGCGGACATCGTGATGGCCCGCACCGCGACCGCGCTGGCCGCGTGGGCCGGGCGCGAGGACGTGGCTGAGGAGGACGTACGGCAGGCCGCGCTGCTGGCGCTGCCGCACCGGCGGCGGCGCAATCCGTTCGACGCTCCCGGCCTCGACGAGGACAAGCTCGACGAGACGCTGGAGCAGAACAGCCCCCCGCAGACCGACGGGGACGGCGACGACCCTGACACCGACCCTGACGGGCCGGGCGGCGGCGGTCTCCCGCCGCAGCGCGACGGTGACGGCGGCGGCAGCCCCGACGCTCCGGAGCAGGGCGGGTCGGAGCAGGGCGAGACGCCCGAGCCGCCGGCGGACCAGCCCGAGCAGCAGCCCGCCCCGACCGGGAAGGGCGCGGGCGAGCAGCCCGCCGCCACGGCCGCCGAGCCGTTCCGCACAAAGATGCTGAGCGTGCCCGGCCTCGGCGAGGGTGCGGCGGGGCGCAGGTCCAGGGCGCGCACCGAGCACGGCCGTACGACGGGTGCGGTACGGCCCCGGGGCACGCTGACCAAGCTCCACCTGGCGGCCACCGTGCAGGCCGCCGCGCCGCACCAGCGGGCGCGCGGGCGCAGCGGGCGCGGTCTCGTGGTGCGCCGGGACGATCTGCGGCAGGCGACACGGGAGGGGCGCGAGGGGAATCTGGTGCTCTTCGTGGTGGATGCTTCCGGGTCCATGGCGGCCCGGCAGCGGATGAGCGCGGTGAAGGGTGCGGTGCTGTCGCTGCTGCTGGACGCCTACCAGCGGCGGGACAAGGTCGGCCTGGTGACCTTCCGGGGCAAGGAGGCGGAGGTGGCGCTGCCGCCGACGTCGTCGGTGGACGCCGCGGCGGCGCGTCTTGAACTGCTGCCGACGGGCGGCCGTACTCCGCTGGCGGCAGGCCTGCTGAAGGCGCATGACGTGCTGCGGGTGGAGCGGCTGCGGGATCCGTCGCGGCGGCCGCTGCTGGTGGTGGTGACGGACGGGCGGGCGACCGGGGGTCCAGAGCCCGTGGCGCTGGCCGGGCGGGCGGCACGGCTGCACGAGGCCGAGGGCATCGCCTCGGTCGTCGTGGACTGCGAGTCGGGGATGGTGCGGCTCGGTCTCGCGGCCGAGCTGGCAAGGGAGTTGGGCGGCACCGCCGTCACGCTGGACGAGCTGCGGGCGGACTCCATCGCCGGGCTGGTCAAGGACGTACAGGGCGCCGGTCGTGGCGCGTCGAGGAAGGCCGCTTAAATGCCGCAGGGACAGCCGGAATCCGTACCCGACGACGGGCTCACCACCCGCCAGCGCCGCAACCGGCCGCTGCTCATGGTGCACACGGGCATCGGCAAGGGGAAGTCGACGGCCGCGTTCGGCATGGCGCTCAGGGCCTGGAACCAGGGCTGGCCGATCGGGGTGTTCCAGTTCGTGAAGTCGGCGAAGTGGAAGGTCGGTGAGGAGAACGCGCTCAAGGCGCTCGGCGCCACGGGCGAGGGCGGGAGCGTCGCCTGGCACAAGATGGGCGAGGGCTGGTCGTGGGTGCAGCGCGACGACCAGAGCGACAACGAGGAGAAGGCCCGGGAGGGCTGGGAGCAGGTCAAGCGGGACCTGGCGGCAGAGACGTACAAGTTCTACGTGCTGGACGAGTTCGCGTACCCGCTGCACTGGGGGTGGATCGACGTGGACGAGGTCGTACGGGTGCTGCGCGACCGGCCGGGCACGCAGCACGTGGTGATCACCGGCCGGAACGCGCCGCAGGCGCTGCTGGACGCCGCCGATCTGGTCACCGACATGTCGAAGGTGAAGCACCCGATGGACGCGGGTCAGAAGGGGCAGCGGGGCATCGAGTGGTAGCACGGATCGTGGTGGCCGCGCCGTCGTCGGGCAGTGGGAAGACCACCGTCGCGACGGGGCTGATGGCTGCCTTCACCCGGCGCGGGCTCGCTGTCTCGCCGCACAAGGTGGGGCCGGACTACATCGATCCGGGCTACCACGCGCTGGCGACGGGGCGGCCGGGGCGCAACCTGGACGCGTACATGTGCGGGCCGGAGCTTATCGCTCCGCTCTTCGAGCACGGGGCTGCCGGGTGCGATCTGGCGATCGTCGAGGGCGTGATGGGCCTGTACGACGGGGCCGCGGGTCAGGGCGAGCTGGCGTCGACGGCGCAGGTGGCGAAGCTGCTGCGGGCGCCGGTGGTACTGGTGGTCGACGGGTCCTCGCAGTCGCGGTCGGTGGCGGCGCTGGTGCACGGGTTCGCGTCGTGGGACCCGGAGGTGCGGATCGGGGGCGTCATCCTGAACAAGGTGGGCTCGGACCGGCACGAGGAGCTGCTGCGGGAGGCGTTGGAGGGGTCGGGGGTTCCCGTGCTGGGCGCCCTGCGGCGGGCCAGGCAGGTGCGGACTCCTTCGAGGCATCTGGGGCTTGTGCCGGTTGCCGAGCGGCAGGCGGAGGCAGTCGAGGCGGTGGCGGCGCTTGCCGAGCAGGTGCGTGGGGGTGTGGACCTGGAGGCGGTACTGGCTCTGGCCCGGGGAGCCGGTGGCACGGGGGTCCGGCCCTGGGATCCCGGCGAGAAGGTGAGGGCCGCCGCAGCGGGCAGGAGGCCGGTGGTGGCGGTGGCGGCCGGGGCGGCGTTCACGTTCTCGTATGCGGAGCATGCGGAGTTGCTCGGTGCTGCCGGGGCCGCTGTGGTGCCGTTCGATCCGTTGCACGACGAGGAACTGCCCGAGGGGACGCGGGGGCTGGTGATCGGGGGCGGGTTCCCCGAGGTGTACGCGCCGGATTTGTCGGCCAATGAGCCGTTGCGGAAGGCCGTCGCCGAGCTCGCCCGTTCCGGGGCGCCGATCGCCGCCGAGTGTGCCGGGCTGCTGTATCTGGCGCGCTCGCTCGACGGGCAGCCCATGTGCGGCGTGCTGGACGCCGAGGCGCGGATGTCGGAGAAGCTGACGCTCGGGTACCGGGAGGCCGTGGCCGTCGGTGACAGTGCGCTGGCTGCCGCCGGGACACGGCTGCGCGGGCACGAGTTCCACCGTACGGTCATCGAGCCGGGGGCGGGGGCCGCGCCCGCATGGGGCATCACGCATCCGCAGCGCCGCGTCGAGGGCTTCGTACAGGACGGGGTGCACGCCAGCTATCTGCATACGCACTGGGCGGCCGCTCCGGAGATGGCGTACCGGTTCGTGGAGCGGTGCGGGCGGTCATGAGCGTGTACTCACTCCCCCGCCAGGCCTACCACCAGCCAGATAAAGCCCGCGCCCGCCACCGTGCACAGCAGTGTCGAGCGGGACGGGTGGTCGTGGTGGGCCTCGGGCAGGATCTCGGCCGCCGCCAGGTACAGCAGTACGCCGCCGAAGAAGCCGAGATAGCAGCCGAGCAGTTCGACCGGCAGGGTGAACAGGAGGGTGGAAGCCGCGCCCACCACCGGGGCCGCCGCGTCCGCGAACAGCATCGCCAGTGCCTTGCGGCGGGCGTTCCCGTACAGGCTGGTCAGGGTGTACGTGTTGAAGCCGTCGGCGAAGTCGTGGGCGATCACCGCGACCGCGACGGCGAGCCCCATGCTGCCGCCGACCTGGAAGGCGGCGCCGAGTGCGATGCCGTCCATCAGGCTGTGGCCGACCATGGCGCCGGCCGCGGTGAGCCCGATCTCGGGGACACGGGCGTGCTGGTCCGCGCCGTGCGAGGCCTGGCGGGAGGCGAGCAGGTGTTCCGCCACGTGTGCGGCGAGGAATCCGCCGACGAACAGCAGCAGCGCGGCGGGGACGCCGAAGAGTTCGCTGTCCGCTGCTTCCAGGGCCTCGGGCAGCAGGTCGAGACCGACCACGCCGAGCATCAGTCCGCCCGCCAGGCCCAGCACGAGGTGCCGCCGGTCGGTGACCCGCTGGGCGACCCAGCCTCCGACCAGCGTCATCAGGAACGCGCCGAGCGCGACAAAGACGGCCATGTGCTCTTGCTAGCCGATGGGCCCGGGAGCGCGCACCTCGGACGCGGCCGGTTCGCCGCGCGAAAGGATGTCCGGTGACCGGCCGGAACGGGGCGACGGACCCCGGGCGGATACCGGTTCCGGAGCGGGTGACGAGTCCGGTACCGGTGGAGGGTCCGGGGCGGGTACCGGTTCCGGGACGGGTGACGAGTCCGGTACCGGCGGAGGGTCCGGGGCGGGTGACCGTCGGGGTGGGGGCCTGTGAGGACGCGCCCGCCGACGAGTTGTACGAGCTGGTCGCCGGCGCGCTCGCGGGGGCCGGGCTGCCGCTCGCCGCCGTGACCGCGCTCGCCACCGTCGACGTGAAGGTCCGCGAGCGGGCGATCGTGGAGTGCGCGCGCCGACTGGACGTGCCGGTGCTGGCGTACGGGGCGGCGGAACTCGCCCGCGTGCGGGTGCCGCATCCGTCCGGGCGGGCACTCAGCGCGGTCGGCACGCCCTCCGTGGCGGAGGCGGCCGCACTCGTCGCCGGGGGCGCCGGGAGTGAACTCCTCGTACCCAAAAGGAAGTCGAACCCCGTGGGACGGCCCGCCATGGCGACGTGCGCGGTGGCCCTCACGCACCACACATCCAGCTGAGGCGGACATGCACACCACTGCGCGAACCCCGGTCCACGACCTGCGGCACCACGGCGACGCGGAGGTGCGGGGCACGGCCGGGCTGACGGATCTGGCGGTCAACGTGCGCGCGCACACTCCGCCGCACTGGCTGAAGGAACGCATCGCCGCGTCCCTGGACACCCTCTCCGCGTATCCGGACGGGCGTCCGGCGCGGGCGGCGGTGGCGGCGCGGCACGGGTTGCCGGTGGAGCGGGTGCTGTTGACGGCGGGGGCGGCGGAGGCGTTCGTACTGATCGCGCGTGCGGTGGCGGCCCGTCACCCGGTGGTGGTGCATCCGCAGTTCACCGAGCCGGAGGCGGCGCTGCGGGATGCCGGGCACGAGGTGGGGCGCGTGCTGCTGCGGGCCGGGGACGGGTTCCGGCTCGATGCGGCGTCGGTTCCCGACCGGGCCGATCTGGTGGTGGTCGGGAATCCCACCAACCCCACGTCGGTGCTGCACCCGGCCGCCCTGCTGGCCCGCCTCGCCCGTCCGGGGCGGACGCTGGTGGTGGACGAGGCGTTCATGGACGCGGTGCCGGGCGAGCCCGAGGCGCTGGTGGGCCGGACGGACGTGCCCGGCCTGGTGGTGCTGCGCAGTCTCACCAAGACGTGGGGTCTGGCGGGGCTGCGGATCGGCTACCTGACGGCGGCGCCCGAGACGGTCGCCCTGCTGGAGCGTGCGCAGCCGCTGTGGCCGGTGTCCACGCCGGCGCTGGTGGCGGCGGAGGCGTGCGTGTCGCCCAGGGGGCTGGCCGAGGCGGACGCGGCGGCCCGGGAGATCGAGGCGGACCGGGCCCATCTCGTGGCCGGACTGACCGGGACGGACGGCGTGGAGGTGGTGCCGCGGCCGCGCGGGTCGTTCGTACTGATACGGCTCGAAGGGGCCGCCGCGGTCCGCGAGCGGCTGCGCGGCGCGGGTTTCGCGGTGCGGCGCGGGGACACGTTTCCCGGGCTGGACGAGGGCTGGCTGCGGGTGGCGGTGCGGGACCGCGCGACGACGGACGGTTTTCTGCGGGAGCTGCGGAGGGCGCTGGGGCGCGCGTAGCGGGTGCCCGGCGCGATACGGCGGACGTGCTCCCAGGTCCTGACCCGCAGGATCCGCCGGGCGAATTCCCGGGGCCGGAACGGCGCGGAACTTTTGCGGCGGGGGCCGGGGTGGGGCGGGGCCCAGGTGTTCGGCTCCGCCGGGGGGCCGCCCCCTTGCCCGCCCGTTCCGCCCCCGGGGGGCGGCCCCGCCGCCCAAGGGGGCTGGGGGGTAGAGGGGTGCGCGCGGCCCCGCCGCCCCAAGGGGGCTGGGGAGAAGGGGTGCGGGCGGCCCCGCCGGCCAAGGGGACGGAGGAGAAGGGGTGCGCGCGGCCCCGCCGCCCAAGGGGGTGGGGGTGGGCGGCGCCGTCCCACAGGGGCGGGGGTGATCGGTACTAGCCGCAGCTCGGCTCGCCCTCGTCCTCCGCCGCCATCGGGCACAGGTTGCCCTGCACCTTGTCCAGCAGGCGGAGCAGTTCCGTCCGCTCCTCCTCCGCCAGTCCCGCCAGGGTCTGTTCCTCCAGTTCGGCCCAGGCGCCCATCACCCGCTCGCGCAGTACGCCGCTCTCCTCCGTGGCCTCCACCAGCGAGGCCCTGCGGTCCTTCGGATCGGGGCAGCGACGGACGTGGCCCGCCTGTTCCAGGCGCTGCAGAGACTTGGTGACGGTGGAGGGGTCGAGGCCGACGGCCTTGATCAGTTCCGACTGGCGGACCGGTCCCGCCTCCCACAGGCGCATCATCACGAACTCCTGCCCGGGGTAGAGCCCCAGGCAGCGCAGCACCCGCCCGGCGGCGACCCGGTGCAGCCTGGCCACCACGGACAGGGTGTGGCTGACCGGACCGCCGGCCGTCAGGCCGGGGCAGGCGGCGGGTTCGAGAGTCATCGGTGTTCCTCGGATCTGGTACGGGGCCGGGCGCGGCCCTGCGGACGTCCTGCCCACAGTGTCGTCTCCCGCTGATCGGTGTCGTCCCCCGCTGATTCCTCCACTTTAACTTGGTCGGCCAATTAATCCGCTACAGTATGACCACGGGCATTTACTTGGCCGACCAACCTTTACGTTCGCGCACCGCACCAACCTGCGCGACGACGAGTGGGGCGGCAGCGTCGAGAACCGCATCCGGTTCGCCGTCGAGACGGCCCGGGCGGTCGCCGCCGAGATCGGCGCGTCGCGCACCGCGATCCGGCTGTCCCCCGGCAACCCGTACAACGACATCACCGAAACCGATGTCGCCGAGACGTACGAGGCCCTGGTCGGCGCGCTCGCACCCCTCGGTCTCGCGTACCTGCACGTCACCGAGGCCACCGGCGAGTTCCGCGCGCTCACCGGGGTACTGCGGGCCACGTTCGGCGGGCCCTTCGTGCTCAACCCGTTCACCGAGGGCCCGACAGACCACCGGGCGCTCGCCCTGCTGGACGACGGGGCGGCCGACGTGCTCGCGTTCGGCGCGCTGTTCCTCGCCAACCCCGACCTGCCCGCCCGCCTCGCGGCCGAGGGCCCGTACAACACCCCCGACCCGGCCTCCTTCTTCGGCGGTACGGAGAAGGGCTACACGGACTATCCCGCGCTGACCGCGTGAGGTGCGCCGCGCAGCCGGGGCGGGACCCCACGAGGAGGTCCCGCCCCGGCAACGTACGCGCGCGGGAAGCTACTTCACCGGAGTGAAGTCCCGCGCCCCGATGAAGTCCGGTCGGGGGACGGGGGCCGCGAAGGGCTCCACCGCCGTGTTCTCCACGCTGTTGAACACGATGAAGACGTTGCTGCGGGGGTACGGCGTGATGTTGTCGCCGGAGCCGTGCATGCAGTTGCAGTCGAACCAGGTGGCCGAGCCGGCCCGCCCGGTGAAGAGCGTGATGCCGTGCGCGTCCGCCATCCGGGTCAGCGCCTCGTCCGAGGGGGTGCCCGCGTCCTGCATCTGGAGGGACTTCTTGTAGTTGTCCTTCGGCGTCTCGCCCGCGCAGCCCAGGAAGTGCTTGTGCGAGCCGGGCATGATCATCAGCCCGCCGTTGGTGTCCAGGTTCTCGGTCAGCGCGATCGAGACGGACACGGTCCGCATGTTCGGCAGACCGTCCTCGGCGTGCCAGGTCTCGAAGTCCGAGTGCCAGTAGAAACCGGAGGCGCCGAAACCCGGCTTGACGTTGATCCGCGACTGGTGGACGTAGACGTCCGAGCCGAGGATCTGGCGGGCCCGGCCCACCACCCGCGGGTCGCGCACCAGCTGGGCGAAGACCGTGCTGAGTTTGTGGACCTCGAAGACCGACCGTACGTCCTGCGACGAGGGCTCGATGATGGAGCGCTCGTCGGCCCGCACCGCCGGGTCGGCCACCAGCCGGTCCAGCTCCGCGCGGTACAGCGAGACCTCCTCGTCCGAGATGAGCTGGTCGACGGCGAGGAAGCCGTCCCGCTCGAAGCCCGCCAGGTCGCTTCCCGAGAGGGGGCCCTCGGTGCCGGGCGCCGACCAGACGACCGGGTCCTGGCGCGGGGTGGTCACCTCGGTGGCACCGCGCGTCGGGTAGAGGTCGCCGGTCATGGAGCCCGCAGGCTGGGTGAGTACGTCGGTCATGGTTCAGGCCTCCTCGGTCAGCAGCGGGTAAACGCCGTTCTCGTCATGGTCCTCCCGTCCGGTGACGGGAGGGTTGAACACGCACACGCACCGGAAGTCGGTCTTCGGGCGCATGGTGTGGCGCTCGTGGCCGTCCAGCAGGTACATGGTGCCGGGCTCGATCCAGTGGGTCTCGCCCGTCTCGTCGTTGGTGAGCTCCGCCTCACCCTCGACGCACAGCACGGCCTCGATGTGGTTCGCGTACCACATCTGGGTCTCCGTACCCGCGTAGAGGGTGGTCTCGTGCAGGGAGAAGCCGACCTTCTCCTTGGCGAGCACGATGCGCTTGCTCTCCCAGGTGCCGGTCTTCGCCTTCACATGGCGGTCGGTTCCTTCGATGTCCTTGAACGAGCGGACAATCACGGTGACGTGGGCCTTTCTCTTGACTCGGTGGGCGTGCGGCGACGGGGCGCCGGGCGGTCTCGCGGACCGCGCGTGACGAGGGGTCAGGCGGTCTCGCGGACCGCGCGCGCCAGGATGCGCAGGCCCTGGTCGAGCTCGTCGGCGGAGATGGTGAGCGCAGGAAGCAGCTTCACGACCTCGCTCTGCGGGCCCGAGGTCTCCAGGAGCATGCCGAGCTCGAAGGCGCGCCGGCAGACGGCGGTGGCGCGGTCCTTGTCGGTGAACTCGATGCCCCAGACCAGGCCGCGGCCGCGGAAGCTCACGCCGGCCTCGGCGTTCTCGTCGGCGATGGCGAGCAGGGCGCGCTCGACGAGTTCGCCGCGTGCCAGGGTCTGCTTCTCCATCTGCCCGTCCGCCCAGTAGGCGTTGAGCGTGGCGGCGGCGGTGACGAAGGCGGGGTTGTTGCCGCGGAAGGTGCCGTTGTGCTCGCCCGGCTCCCACACGTCGAGCTCCGGCTTGAACAGGCAGAGCGACATGGGCATGCCGTATCCGCTGATCGACTTCGACAGGGTGACGATGTCCGGCTGGATGCCCGCCTCCTCGAAGGAGAAGAACGCGCCGGTGCGGCCGCAGCCCATCTGGATGTCGTCGACGATCAGCAGCATGTCCTGGCGGTGGCACAGGTCCTGGAGGGCGCGCAGCCACTCGGCGCGGGCGACGTTGATGCCGCCCTCGCCCTGCACGGTCTCCACGATCACGGCGGCGGGCTTGTTGAGGCCCGAGCCCTGGTCCTCCAGGAGGCGCTCGAACCACATGAAGTCCGGGACCGTGCCGTCGAAGTAGTTGTCGAACGGCATCGGGGTGCCGTGCACCAGCGGGATGCCCGCTCCGGCGCGCTTGAACGCGTTGCCGGTGACGGCGAGCGAGCCCAGCGACATGCCGTGGAAGGCGTTGGTGAAGGAGACGACCGACTCGCGGCCCTTGACCTTGCGGGCCAGCTTCAGCGCGGCCTCGACGGCGTTGGTGCCCGTCGGACCGGGGAACATCACCTTGTACGGCAGGTCGCGCGGGCGCAGGATCACGTTCTGGAACGTCTCCAGGAAGGCGCGCTTGGCGGTGGTCGCCATGTCCAGGCCGTGGGTGATGCCGTCCCGCTCGATGTAGTCGATCAGGGCCCGTTTCAGCACCGGGTTGTTGTGCCCGTAGTTGAGGGACCCGGCGCCGGCGAAGAAGTCGAGGTAGGTGTGGCCGTCCTCGTCGTGGAGGTGGCTGCCCTGCGCGCGGTCGAACACGGCGGGCCAGCTGCGGCAGTAGCTGCGGACCTCGGACTCGAGGGTTTCGAAGACGCTCAGGGCAGGGGGGGTGATGGTCACAGCGATCTCCTGGGATGGGGAGAGGGTGTACGAAGAAGAAGTGCGCGGGCATGCCCGCGAGGGACGGTGCGCGTACGGCTCAGGCCGCGACCGGGGCGATCCGGTACAGCACCTCGGGCAGGTGGCTCTCGCCCGAATCGGCCGGGAAGACGCCCTCGTCGAAGAGGACCTCGCGGCTCACGGTCGCGCCACGGCGCTCCGCGTACGAGGTGAACAACCGGTCGGACGGGACGTTGTCCGGCGTGATGGTCGTCTCGACGGTGCTGATGCCGTGGCTGGCGGCGACCTTCAGGGTCAGCGCGTCCAGCAGCGTGCCGGCCAGGCCGCGGCCGCGGTGCGCGTCGTCCACGGCGACCTGCCAGACGACCAGCGTCTCGGGGCGCTCCGGGCGGACGTAGCCGGTGATGAACGCAATCGGGTCGCCACCGGGCCGGTCGCGGGCGACCACCGAGGTCGTCGCGAAGTCGCGACACCACAGGAGGTAGCTGTACGAGGAGTTCAGGTCCAGGACCTCGGAGTCGCGGGCAATGCGCCAGATCGCAGCTCCGTCCTCCACTCGCGGGCTGTCGATCTCCAAAACTGATGTGGTTACTGGGTCTGCTTGTGCGGCAGTCATGTCGGTGAAATTTACCGAGCAAATTCAAAAAATGCATGGTGGTGCGGGGTTGGCCAAAAGCACTGAACGTGTTATCGCGCGAGCGCGAGCCGTCGGCACACCGATCGCAAATGAAGACGATTTGCCCGGAAATTACCGGGCAAATCGTCTTGCATGTGGGGTCGGTCACACGCCCGAAACACCTGTGAACCCCCTACGAAATCTTGGCGTTTAGGCCCGGGAAGAGCGGGCATAAGAAAACGGGAAGCTGCGGTGAATAAGCAGCTTCCCGTTTTCTGTGAACTTCTGTGAATTCCAGGGAATGGCATGCAATCCCGTCGACAATTACCTGTGAATTATTAGCCGGGCCAGGTTTCCGCCACGGCACTCCGGGCAGAAGCGGTCTTCCCTCCCGGCGCGCCGAGCTCCTCCAGCGCACTGCCCAGCGCCGTCAGCGAGGCGAGCACCGCCTCGCGGGTGGCGTCCGCGCCGTAGTGGTTGACCCGGAGCATCTCCTTGGCGAGCGCACCGCCGCCCGCGACCAGCGGGACCGCCGGGTCGAGGGCAAGGGCCCTCGCGACGACCTCGGAGGCGTCCAGGGAGCCGGTCACGCGCAGGGTGGTGGCGACGGGGGCCGCGTCCTGGGCCTCGTACACGAACGGCTCGATGCCGCCGCCGAGCGCGAGGGCACCCGCCCGCGTCGCCGCGGCGGCCGTGGCGTGCCGCGCCATGACGGCGTCGAGCCCCTCGGTCTCGATGCGCTCCAGGCAGGCGTCCAGGGCCAGCATCTCCAGCTGAGCGGGGGCGAACATCAGCGCCTTGCGGCCGCCGTCGATCCACCGCTGCTTCCAGTCCAGCAGCGAGAGGTACGAGGCGCGGGGCGCGTCCGGGTTGGCGGCGAACCGCTCCCAGGCGCGGGCGCTCACGGAGACCGCGGAGACCCCGGCCGGGCCGCCCATCGCCTTCTGCGCGCCGATGACGCACATGTCGACGCCCCACGCGTCCGGTTCCACCGGCTCGGCGCCGACCGAGGCGACCGCGTCCAGGGAGAACAGGGCTCCGTGCGCGCGCACGACTTCTCCGATCTCCGCGACCGGGTTGGTGTTGCCGGTGGCCGCCTCGGCGTGCACCAGCGAGACGAAGTCGGTCTGCGGGTGCACGGCGAGCGCCTCGGCGACCTGGGCGGCGGTGACCGCCGTGTGGAACGGCACGGCGAGGTCGATCACGGTGGCGCCGCAGTCCCGCAGCCAGTTGCCGAAGGTCTGCCCGTAGGGGCCCGTGACGATGTTCAGCGCGGTCGAGCCGCGCCGGGCCCCGGCCCTGATGCAGCCTTCCAGGGGCAGCAGCGCCTCGCCCTGCATGATCACCACGTCCTGCTCGGTGCGCAGCAGGGCGGCGACGCGGCGCTCGATGCGGGCGAAGTCCGCTGCGGTCACGGGGGGCAGGTCCAGCAGCGGGTGCGGAGTGTGCGGGGGCTTCACGGTCACGGGAGAGCTCTCTTCGGATCAGTGTGCGGTGCTACCCGGCCGAGGGTAGCTGGCCGCTCGTACAGTGCTCGGCATGAGTGATCACGAGGTGCTGCACGTGAAGGGGCGGGTGCTGGCCGGGCCCGAGGACGTACGCGAGGAGGTCTGGGCGGTGGACGGCCGGCTGACCTACGAGCGGCCCCCCGGCGACGGCTTCGCGGTGATCGAGGGATGGGTGCTGCCCGGCCTGGTGGACGCGCACTGCCATGTGGGGCTCGATGCGCACGGGGCGGTGGACGCGCAGACCACCGAGAAGCAGGCGCTCACCGACCGGGGGGCGGGGGCGCTGCTGCTGCGGGACGCCGGTTCGGCGGCGGACACCCGGTGGGTCGACGACCGCGCCGATCTGCCGAAGATCATCAGGGCGGGCCGGCACATCGCCCGGACCCGCCGTTACATCCGCAACTACGCGCACGAGATCGAGCCGGGCGATCTGGTGGCCTATGTGGCGGCCGAGGCGCGGCGCGGCGACGGCTGGGTGAAGCTCGTCGGTGACTGGATCGACCGGGAGGCCGGGGATCTCACCCCGTGCTGGCCGCGCGGCGAGGTGGAGGCCGCCATCGCCGAGGCGCACCGTCTTGGCGCGCGGGTGACCGCGCACTGCTTCGCGGAGAACTCGCTGCGGGACCTGGTGGAGGCCGGGATCGACTGTGTCGAGCACGCGACGGGGCTGACCGAGGACACCCTGCCGCTCTTCGCGGAGCGCGGGGTGGCGATCGTACCGACGCTGGTGAACATCGCGACCTTCCCGCACCTCGCGGACGGCGGCGAGGCCAAGTTCCCGCGGTGGTCGGCCCACATGAGGGAACTGCACGCCCGCAGGTACGACACCGTGCGCGCCGCCTACGACGCGGGCATCCCGGTCTTCGTCGGCACCGATGCCGGGGGCTCGCTGCCGCACGGGCTGGTCGGCGAGGAGGTCGCCGAGCTGGTCAGGGCGGGCATTCCGGCCCTGGACGCGCTGAACGCCACCGCGTGGGGTGCCAGGCGCTGGCTGGGCCGGCCTGGGCTGGAGGAAGGAGCTCCGGCGGACCTGGTGGTGTACGAGGCGGATCCGCGGGCGGACGTACGGGTGCTGGGGGCGCCGCGGCACGTGGTGCTGAACGGGCGAGTGGTGGAGTGAGGGCGGCAGCCGGAGCGAACAGGGGTGGCGGGGCGCGCGGTTGACGCGGGGGCGGCTCCGGCAGGGGTACGTACCCCTGGTGCGCCTCCCCGGGACGGTGATTCTGCCGGGGTGGGCACGAACACCGTGCCGGAGCGGACGCGAGGAAACGAACGCACGGCCGGAAACTCCCCTTTGGAGTGAACTCACCCCAGGTGTCTCCCCATTCACTCTCCGTGCGTAAGGATTCCGGTGTCCCGGTCGTCGGCCGCACCCACGGTGTCCCCCGTGGCGGGTGGGCCGGACGGCACCAATTACTCGTGGGGGTTCCACCACCTTGAACAGCTCTCTCTTCCGCATGCCCGCACGCCGTTCCGCCGCAGGGGCGCTGACGTTCGCCCTGGCCGCCGGGCCGATGGCGCTGCTGGCGGCGGCTCCGGCGCACGCCACTGGTTCCGGCGGTTCCGGCGGGAAGGCCGGCGCGTCCGTACTGCGCGCCGGACTCGACGTGTCGCTCCTCAACAAGTCGGTGAACGTGCCGCTGCGGACCTCCCTCAACGAGGTGCGCGCGCCCGGCACCGCGGCCCGCACCGCGCTGGCCGTGACCGTCGACGGTGTCGACAAGGGGCAGCCGGTGTCGATGCTGAAGGCGGACGTCGCCACGGCGAAGGCCGACGTGACGGGCGACCGGGCCGAGGGCCGCGCGGAACTCGCCCACGCGAAGGTCCACGTCCCCGGACTTCCCCTGCTCTCCCTCATCGAGGTCGAGAAGATCACCTCGCGTGCGGTGTGCGTGGCGGGCGCCCGCCCCGAGGCCGGGGCGAACGCGCTGGGCCGGGTCACGGTGCTGGGCAAACGGATCACCCTGACGGCGGGCGGGGTGAGCAGGGTGCGGGTCCCGGCGGTCGGCGAAGTGACCCTGACCCTGTCGAAGACGGACACGACGACGCGGACGGCCGCGGCCGCGGCGCTGGAGCTCAAGGTGTCGGTGAATCCGCTGAAGCTGAACGTGGCGGAGGTGGAGGGCGTGGTGACGCTGGCGGAGACGAGTTGCACCACTCCGCAGGTGCAGACCGTGCAGCGCGAGGTACCGGCGGCCCCGAAGCCCCCGGCGGCTCCGGCAGTTGCGGCGCCCGCACCGCAGACGGTGGCGGCCGCACCGGTCAACCTGGCGGAGACCGGCGGGAGTCCGGCGACACCGTACCTGGTGGGCGGCGGCGCGCTGCTGCTGGCCGCGGGCGGCGGGGCCGTGGTGTGGGCGCGCGGCCGGCGGACCGGGGCGGACGGCTGAGGCTGCCGGACATGTCCGGTGCGGCGGTCGCGGAAGGGCCGCCGCACTGAACCGGCCGCTACACCGGGCAGTGGGTCCGCGGGTCCGGTCGCAGTTTGCCCGGGAGGTCGCCCAGCAGGAAGTCGCAGGCGGGCGAGTCCTTCAGCGCGGAGATGCTGTCGATCCGCAGGACGGCGAGGATGCGCTCGTTGCCTATCCGCGACGTGCCGAAATCGACCGGGCCGGTCGCGCCCTGGAACGTGGTGTCCCTGAGCTGCTGGGCGACTGCCGCCCGGTGCGGCGAGGCGGGCCGGTGCTGCGACTCCAGCTGCTTGCGCACCTCCGAGACCGTGTGCACGACCAGCTCCGCCACGTCGTACGCCATGCCCGTGCGCTCGGCGGGCCACGGCGTCGTGGGCCCCTCGGACGTGCCGTCCTTCTCCGGCGGGAACTCCGCCTCCAGCTCGTCGCGCAGCTCCCGGTAGCCCGCGCAGAAGCTCTGCAGCGAGTCCCCCTTTCCCAGCGCCGCCGCGGGCTCCCCCTTCTCGGCACACGACTTCCCGGCCAGCGTGACGAGGCTGCCCATCCCCACGTACGACATGGGCCGCCCGGCCAGGTCCGGATCGGCGAGGCGGTTGCCCTGTGCGACGAACCGGGACACCGCGTCGGCCGCGACGATCAGCGGCAGGTCCGCCAGGTCGGTGCACCCCTTGGTGGCGGCCCGCATGAACTCGCCGAAGGCGCCCTCGCGGCCGATGTAGAAGACCATCTCCTGCCTGCGGTCCCGGTTGCCCGCGCACAGCGAGGGCACGCCGTCGGCCCTGCCCTTCCACGGAGCGTCGCCCTGCGGGATCTTCAGCCGGGCCAGTTCCTTCCTGGTCGCGCCGAGCAGGGTGCTCACGTACTCGTCGGCCTGCTCCGGATGGTGCAGTTCCACCTTCCCGGCGCCGCGGTGGAGGGCGTACTCGGCGATCAGCCGGGCCTGCACCGTGTTGTCCGGGACCATCTGGAAGTAGAGGGGCGAAAGGGTGCCAAGACCCGTGCCGGTGAGCGTGGTACTGATCGTCGGAACTCCGGCCAGGCCGATCTCGGTGATCGCCTCCTTGGTCTCCCTCACCGTGCGGTCGAGACCGACCACCGCCATCACCGACGGGTCCTCCTCGAACAGCGGCCGGAGCATCTCCCGCACCACCTGCGGGGCCTGGCGCATCCCGTCGCCGCCGTTGGCGACGACGACGCGGAGCAGCGGTTCCCCGAGGGACTTGATGTCGTTCTGCGCCCGCTGCCGCAGGAGCATTCCCTCCAGTTCCTCGGCGGCCGCGTGGTCGGTGTCCGGGTCGTCCTTGTGGTGCGTGAGGCCGACGAAGTGCACGAGGGTGACGTACGGGCGCTCGGGCCGTTCGCGGTGTTTCTCCGCCGCCTTGCGGTTCTGCTCGAAAAGCGCTCTCTGGGCCTTCACCAGCCGCTTGTTGACGCCGAAGACCTGCACCTCGTTGTCGCTGTAGCCGATGCACTGCCTGACCCCGGGGGCCAGCTCGGCCGTGCGCACCGAGACCCCCTCGTACAGGGCGTCCCTGAAGTAGGTGCAGTCGGCGCCCCACTCGTCGGCCACGCTCAGGGTCACCGGCAGCAGCGCCAGCGCCAGCAGGCCTGCCGCCAGTGCCTCCCCGACCCCCCGCCGGCTCAGTACGGGCGGCGCGGGCGCCTCGAAGGCCGCGGTCCGCCGGCCCCTGGACGGCGCGGCGGCGCTCTGCGCGGGCGGGAGCGCGATCCACACGTAGCGGGCGCTGTCCGCCAGCTGCTGCCGCTTGCGGGGCAGATGGTCCTCCCAGTCCTCCAGGGCGGTCCGCGCCTCCGTGGCGGGGTGGAGTGCGCCGCCCTCGCCCGCTTCGAGCATCGCGGGCCGCTCGTCGCCGGCCGCGACCACCAGGAGCGGATCGAGGTCACCGGTCACGTTGCGGACCTGGGTGATCAGCCGCAGGAGCTCCCAGCCGCCGTTCTCCTCGGTGACGTTGTCCAGCAGGACGGTGAGGTACGCGGTGCGCCGCCATCCCGCACGGCGGGGGAACACCCGCCTGCGGCTGCGCCGGTAGGTCCTGCGCAGGTCTTCGAGGAAGGCGTGCACCAGCAGCTTCTTGATCTCCGCCAGGTCCTCGGAGTCACGGTTGTCCAGGGTGAGGCGGCTCGCGAGCCCGCGGAACGTCGTCGAGTGCGGGGCCATGAAGGGCTGCCGCATGAACCAGCGGGCCTCCTGCGCCAGGCCCGTTCTGCGCAGGCCCAGCAGCCGGCCGACCTCGGCGAACAGCCGCAGCAGCGAGGCGACGAAGTTGAGCGGCGGGGGCGAGGCGTTCACCGTGTCGGCCACCACGCCGGGGTCCAGCTGGTGCGCCCCGGCGCCCCGGCCGCGGAGCAGTTCGCCGACCTCTCTGTCCTTCTCGCCCTGCCGCGCCGCTTCCGAGAGGTCTTCGGTGGTCAGCCAGGCGGCGAGCCGGTAGAAACCGAACCGGAAGGGGCGCGTGGGGCTGCGGGTGTCGTTGCCGAGCGCGGTGGCCAGCCGGTTCAGCAAGGGAAGGAGCGGCTCGGGCGGTGGCGGCGGTTCGGGCTGCTCCGGCCGTAGGGCCTGGTCGGGCCGTGAGGGTTGCTCCGGCCGTAAGCCCCGGTCGGGCCGCGAGGGCTGCTCGGGCCGGCGGGACCCGCCGTCCGGCGTATGCGCCGGGCCGGACTCCCCCGCGCCGTTCCCCGCGGTGGTGGCGCCGGCGTCGAGGTAGCAGTGCGGCGCCCGGTGCCGGCTTTCGGACGCCCGCCATCTCTCGCCCAGGTCTCCGAGGAAGCCGTTCGGTCCCTGGTCGCGGATCAGGCAGACCAGGGGCAGCGGACGCTCGCCGCGCACCTCGTTCTCCGGGGTGCGCTCCAGGAAGCGCTTGCGCCGGGTCAACTTCCTTATCACGTCGAGCAGTTCGGTGGCGCCTGCGAAGTCCCGCTCCGTGAGAGGCATGGAAAAGTCTACCCACGCCCGCCCCTGCGGACGCAGGAGCTTGCCCGGAAACCACCCGGCCCGACCATGCCGGGCCGACCATGCCGGGCCGGGTGGCCGGCCCTAGTCCCGCCCCAGCACTTCCAGCACCCTTTCGACGTCCGCCGTCCCGTTGTACAGGTGGAACGACAGCCGGAGGTTGCCCGCGCGGGCCGAGGCCCTGATTCCGGCGCGGGCCAGGTCGTCCGCCCGGTCACCGAGGCCGGGCACGGCCACCACGGCGGAGCCCGGGGAGGCGACCGGGGTGCGGCCCAGGTCGCTCAGGCCGGCCCGGAGGCGGCCGGCGAGCGCCGCGTTGTGGGTGCCGATCGCTTCGAGCCCGAGCGACTCCACGAGCTCCAGGGAGCGGACGGCACCCTCGTAGCAGAGGAACGGCGCCGAGGCGTCGAAGCGCCGGGCGGAGCGGGCGAATTCGGTGACCGGGCCGTAGGTGCTGGCCCAGGTGTCCTCGGCGGCCACCCAGCCCGCCTGCACCGGTACGAGGTGTTCCTGGGCGTCCTCGGAGACCGTCAGGAAGGAGACGCCGCGCGGGCAGAGCAGGAACTTGTAGCCCCCGGCCACCGTGTAGTCGTAGGACCCGGCCGAGGAGGGCAGCCAGCCCGCCGACTGGGAGAGGTCCGCGAGGGTGCGGGCGCCGTGGGCGGCGGCGGCCGCCCTGACCGCCGCGTCGTCGGCGATCCGGCCGTCCGCCGACTGCACCGCCGACCAGGCCACCAGGGCCGTCTCCGGGCGGACCTCGGCGGCCAGGTCGTCCAGCGGGACGTACCGCACCTTGAGGTCGCCGCGTACCGAGAAGGGGGTGACGAGGGAGGCGAACTCGCCCTCGGGGATCAGGACTTCGGCGCCGGTCGGCAGCGCGTTCGCGATCACCGAGACGTGCACCGCGACCGAGGTGCCGACGGCGACCCGCGCGGCGGGCACCGACATCAGCCGCCCGTAGGCCTCGCGCGCCTGCTCGAAGGACTCGTAGGTGCCGGGGTTGGGGGTGGTGCCGGTGGCGTTCTGCTCGACGAGGGCCTTGACCGCTTCGACGGTACGGCGCGGGGTCAGACCGTACGAGGAGGTGTTGAGGTAGGTCGTCTCGGGGGCGAACTCTTCCGGGGCGAGGCTGCGGAGAGGAGTAGACGTCATGCGGGAACTCTGCCCCGCCGGCCAACGCCCCGTCCACCGGAAATCCCGCCCCGCCCGGCGGCTCCCGTCCACTGGGAATCCCGCCTTGCCGGGCGGCTTCCGCCCACCGGGAAACCCCGGCGCGGCGGTCAACTCCCTTCCGCGGGCTTCCCCTTCGTCCGCCCGGGTGCGACGGCTACGCGCAGTTGCCGTCCGCGTCGCAGGCCGCGCCGTCGGCGTCCGGCGTGGAGGCGAGCGCCGTCAGCGGGCCGCGGCTCCGCCAGGCCTGCTCCAGCGCCTGGGTGAAGACCTCGGCCGGCTGGCCGCCGGAGACTCCGTAGCGGCGGTCGAAGACGAAGAACGGCACGCTGTTCGCGCCCAGTTCGGCGGCCTCGCGCTCGTCGGCCCTGACGTCCTCGGCGTACGCGGCCGGGTCGGCGAGCACCGCGCGCGTCTCCTGCTCGTCCAGCCCGGCGCGCACCGCGAGCGTCACCAGGACCTCGTCGTCGAAGACGGAGTGCTCCTCGGCGAAGTTCGCCCGGTAGGCGAGGTCGAGCAGCTCGCTCTGCAGGCCGCGGGCCTTGGCCAGGTGCAGCACCCGGTGGATGTCGAAGGTGGAGCCGTTGTCCCGGCCCTCGGTGCGGTAGCCCAGGCCTTCGGCGTGCGCGTTGGCGGCGACGGTCTCCTCCATCGCCTGCGCCTGCTCACGGGTGCGCCCGTACTTCTGGGCGAGCAGGTCGACCACGGGGACGACGTCGTCCTTGGCGCGGCTCGGGTCGAGCTCGAAGGAACGGTGCACGACCTCGACGTCGCCCCGGTGCGCGAACTCCTCGAGCCCCTTCTCGAAGCGGGCCTTGCCGACATAGCACCAGGGGCAGGCGATGTCGGACCAGATTTCCACGCGCAGAGGGCCGGAAGCGGGGGCGGTGGCGGGCGTGACCATGGGTTTTCTTCTCTCGGATCGCACAAGTACAAGTGTCAACAAAGGGGGCAACGAAGGCGGACGCCCTGCCATTCCCGGCTCAACGGGGATTCCCGGCCAACGGGCAATCGTCTCCCCCGCACGGCGGAGGCGGATCACCGGCAGGCAGGACGTACCCGGGCCGCGTGGCCGGGAGGGTGAAGGGCATGACACACACTCCGCTCGCCGCACCCGCAGTTCAGGCTGCATGCGCCATCCCTCCGTCGCCCGCCCGTCGCGTCCTGCGGGCCCTGGCCGTCGTCTCCTGCGTCCCGTACCTGGCCCTCAAGGTCAGCTGGATCGCGGGCGGCCGGCTGGGCATCCCCGACGGGAGCTTCCTGCTGGCGCACTCGGACACGATGGCGCTGGTCAACGCGGGCACCGTCCTGATGGACACCTGCGTGATCGTGCTGGCCCTGCTGCTCACCCAGGCGTGGGGACGCCGGGTTCCCGCTCCCGTCCTCACGCTGCCCATGTGGGCGGCCACCGGACTGCTCGCTCCGATCATGACGGCCTTCCCGGTCCAGCTGGCGGTCAAGGTGTTCACCGGCGGCGGACCCGCCCCCGCGGGCAGTGCGCCGTTCCTGGACGAGTGGGTCTTCGGGGTGGTGTACGGCGGCTTCCTCGTGCAGGGCGCCGCCCTGGGCGCGCTGTTCGTGCTGTATGCCCGGGAGCGGTGGGGGCACCTGTGGCAGGGGGCGGTCCGCGGGCTCGCGCCGCAGAGTGTGGTGGTGCGCGCCACGGCCGTGGTGACCGCCGTCCTGGCCGCGCTCGTCGCCGTACCGCACGCGGTGCGGGCGGCCGGTGCGGGCGCGGGCCTCGCGGTGGGCGGCGGGGAGAACGGGACGGGCGTGCTGTCGCTCGACGAGCGGATCGTGGACGGTGTGCACGCCTCGTTCGCCCTGCTCCTGGCAGTGAGTCTGCTGGTGCTCGCCCTGCGGCTCGGCGGCGGGCTGCCGCTGAGGGTGCCGCTGGCCGGGGCCTGGGCGGCGTCGGCCGCGCTCGGCTGCTGGGGCGGCTGGCAGCTGTTCGGCATCGCTCTCATGGGCGACGACGGAATGCGGCCCATCACGGCGCTGACGCTGACCTACGCTGTCCAGATGATCACCGGATTCCTCGCCCTGGGCGGCGGCACCGCGTTCTTCCTGCGGCGACGGCACACCGCATGAGCCCTGCGCGGCTGGAGTGGCTGCTGGGCCGGCGGGCGCGGGCGGGCTGGCTCCATCTGATCGTGGGCGCCGCCCTGTTGATGCCGTTCTACCTGGTCGCGGTGGTGGTGGTCGGTCCGGTGGTCGGTGCGCCCAACGTCTTCGTTTCCGTACCGGCGCAGTTCCTGGCGCTGCTGGCCACCTTGCCGATGACCGCCGTCTTCGGGCTGTTCGCCCCGGCCAGGCCGCTCTCGGTGGCGGCGGTCCGCTCGCTGAAGCTGCTGCCCGACGCGGCGGGCGGCGGCGACGGGCTGGCGGGCGGGGCGGCGGGGACGCGGGCGGCGCGGGTGCGGACCGCCGGGTGGTTCACGCTGCACCTGACCCTCGGCGGGGTGATCGGCGGGGCGTCGCTCGCGCTGACGCCGTTCGCGGTGCTGCTCGTCGTGCTGCCGTTCGTGCCTGCGCTGCGGGGCACCGGCTTCGACGTCCCGCCGCTCACCGGCGACACCTGGACGCTCGTGCTCTCGCCGGTGATCGGTGTCGTGTCGATGGTGCTGCTGGCGGCGGCGAGTGCCGGGTCGGCCGCGCTGCTGGCCCGGGCGGCGCCCGTGCTGCTCGGGCCGACCCCGGCCGACAGGCTCGCGGCGGCGGAGCGGCGGGCCGCCGATCTCGCGGTGCGCAACCGGCTGGCGCGGGAGCTGCACGATTCGGTGGGGCACGCGCTGAGCGCGGTGACCCTCCAGGCGGGGGCGGCCCGCAAGGTGCTGGACAGCGGGCGGGCCTCGGACGTGGAGTTCGTCCGGGAGGCACTGGCCGCCATCGAGGAGACCACCCGCCGCACGGTCGGCGAACTCGACGCCGTACTGGGTGTGCTGAGGCGGGGCGAGGACAGTCCGGCGGACGGCGGCGCGGACTTCTCCGGCCCCGCCCTGGACGCGCTGGACGACCTGGTGGCCCGCAGTGGCGTGCCGGTCGCGCGCACCGGGGAGTGCGACCCGGCCGAAGTCCCCGACCCGGTGTCGCGGGAGGCGTACCGGATCGTCCAGGAGGGCCTGAGCAACGCGCTGCGGCACGGCGGCCAGGTCCCGGTGTCACTCCATGTCGCTCTGACGGAAGGCGAGTTGGAGATCGTGCTGGAGAATCCCCTGCCGGCCGGCGGGCCCGTGGTGCGCCCCGGCGGCGGCCGCGGGCTGCGCGGCACGGCCGAGCGGGCGATCCTGCTGGGCGGACACAGCACGGCCGGGCCGCAGGACGGGATGTGGCGGCTCTACGCCCGGCTGCCGCTCGCACCGGACACCGGCGCGGCCCGCACGTCCGCAGCCTCCCGCACGTCCGAAGCCTCCCGCACGTCCGACGCCTCCAGCACCTCCTGCACCTCTGACACCTCCCAGTCCTCTGACACCTCCGACGCCACCCGCACCGCCCGCGCACGCCGTACCCGCCGGTCCCCCCGTACCTCTCGCAAGGAAGGCGGCACCCGATGACCCACCCTGCCCCCGGTTCCCCTCCCGTCCGCGTCGTCCTCGCCGACGACGAGCGGATGGTCCGCACCGCGCTGCGCGTCATCCTCGAAGCGGAACCCGATCTGGAGGTCGTCGGGGAGGCGGCCACGGGCGCCGAGGCGGTCTCGGTGGTGCGGGCGCTGCGCCCCGATGTGGTGCTCATGGACGTACGGATGCCGGAGATCGACGGCATCCGCGCCACCGAGCAGCTGCTGGCCACTCTCGACCCGGCGCCCCGCATCGTCGTCGTGACCACCTTCGAGAACGACAGCTATGTGTACGAGGCGCTGCGCGCGGGCGCGGCCGGGTTCCTGCTGAAGCGGTCGGCGGCCGAGGACCTGGTGCAAGCGGTCCGGCTGGTCGCCCGGAGCGACAGCCTCCTGTTCCCGGCGGCGGTGCGGGCGCTGGCCGCCGAGTACGGCAGACACACCGGGTCGGCGGCCCCGCCGTGGGTGAACCGGCTCACCGACCGGGAGCTGGAGGTGCTGCGGCTGATGGCCAAGGGCCTGACCAACGCGGAGATCGCCGCCGCCCTGGGCTTCGGGGCGGCCACCGCGAAGACCCATGTGGCGGCGGTACTGGCGAAGACCGGGGCCAGGGACCGCACCCAGGCGGTGATCGTGGCCTACGAATCGGGCTTCATCCGGCCCCGCTGACGGCCCTGCTGACGGCCCCGCTGACTCCCCGCTGACGCCCTGCTGAGGCCCCCGCTGACGGCCCCGCTGACCGGCACGCCGTGAGAGGGCGGCCGGTCCCGATGAAGAAACCATGAGAAACGGGGCGTGACGGGAACACCCGGACGCCTCTCGCTCGTCCTTCTGAGCAGGATGAACAAGACGATCAGGCACGCCGCGGTCTTCTGCCTGCTGCTCGTCCTCGCCCTTCTGGTGCGGGTGACCTGGGTGCAGGCGTACGAAGGCAAGGCGCTCGCAGACCACAAGGACAACCGGCGGAACATCGTCGCGCAGTACGCGAACCCGCTCGGGAACATCATCGTGGCCGGTTCCCCGGTCACCGGATCGACGAGGACGGAGGGCAGCGACCTCGCCTACCAACGCACGTACACCGACGGCAAGCTGTACGCGGCGGTGACCGGCTACAGCTCGCAGGTGTACGGGGCCACGCAGCTGGAGGGCATCTACCGCGACGTGCTGGACGGCACGGACAACCGGCTGAAGAACCCCGCCGACCTGCTGACGGGCAAGCCCACCCGGCCCGGCAACGTGGTGACGACGATCGACCCGGCCGTCCAGCAGGCCGGGGCCGAGGCGCTCGGCGACAAGAAGGGCGCGGCCGTCGCGATCGACCCGAAGACGGGGCGCATCCTCGGCATGGTCAGTACCCCCAGCTACGACCCGTCGAAGATCAGCGGGCAGGACGGCGGCGAGGAGTGGCGCAGGCTGACCGCGGGCAGCGACGAGGACAAGGCCATGACGAACCGGGCGATGCGCCAGCCGCTGCCGCCCGGCTCGACGTTCAAGCTGGTCGTGGCGTCGGCCGCGCTGGAGAACGGGCTGTACGCGTCGGTGGACACCCCCACAGGGAGCCCCGACCCGTACACCCTGCCCGGCACCCGGACGGTCCTGCACAATGAGAACCGGTCCGCGCCCTGCGAGAACGCGACCCTGCGCACCGCGCTCAAGTACTCCTGCAACAACGTCTTCGCGAAGCTGGCCGTGGACCTGGGCCAGGACAAGGTGCAGGCGATGGCGGAGAAGTTCGGCTTCAACAACGAGCAGCTGGACGTGCCGGTGCGGGCGTACGAGAGCGTGTACCCCAAGGGCATGGACAAGGCGCAGACGGCGCTGTCCGGCATCGGCCAGTTCGACGTGACGGCGACGCCGCTCCAGATGGCGATGGTGTCGGCGGCCCTGTCAAACGGCGGCGAGATGCCGGCCCCGCACATGGTGTCCGAGGTGACCACGGCCGGCGGCGACGTCCTGGAGAAGTACGAGGACGGGGCGGGCTCCCGGCGCGTGGTCTCGGAGCGGACCGCCGAACAGCTCCGCAGCGCGATGGTCACGGTCGTCGAGGACGGCACGGGCACGAACGCCCGCATCCCTGGCGCGGAGGTCGGCGGCAAGACCGGCACCGCGCAGCACGGCCTCAACAACAGCAAGACGCCGTACGCCTGGTTCACCTCGTACGCGAAGAGCGCGTCGACGGGCAAGGAGGTCGCGGTGGCCGTCATGATCGAGGACTCCGGCGCGGCCCGCTCGGAAGTCAGCGGAAACGGTTTGGCGGCCCCGGTGGCCCAGAAGATGATGAAGGCCGCACTGGGCGGCTGAGCCCTCATGGCCCGGCGGCGTGTCCGGCACGGCACCACTCGGCCGTGCCGGACACGTACGGGCTACTTCACGCCCGCCCACCGCTTGACGGTGGCCTCCGCCTCGGCGCGCTGCTCCGGGGTCAGCTTGGAGATCAGGGCGCCGTGGTTGGTGTTCGGGGCGACGTACAGGTGCGAGTCGTGGCGCGAGGGGCGGTAGCGCTCCGCGCTCCACGGGTCGTTCTGCCCGTACACGAACATCATCCGCTCGCCGCGGGTCTTCACCCAGCGGTCGACGTCCTTGGCGTCCCAGCCGCTGTACGAGGTGCGCATGTCGGCGGGGAGCAGGGAGTTGGGCTGGTAGATGTCCGGGTGATTGCGGACGTCCCGCAGGTGCTTGAACTTCAGGTCGGCCCAGCCGAGCTGGGCGGCGGCCTGCCGGTAGTAGGGGCCGGTGCCCGCGGGGCCCGCGTCGCTGTCGGAGTAGATCGACAGGCCGTGGCCGAGCGACCAGTCGTAGAGCTCCTTGTCGGTGGCCTTCTTCGCGTCCGGGACGGTCGGGCAGTTGGTGTAGGAGCCGGACTGCCAGAAGTTCCAGACCTGGTCCAGGACGGAGAACTCGTAGGCCCTGTCGGTGGTCCCGAGCTGCTGGAAGGTGAGGCCCTGCTCCTTGGAGGTGGCCTCGAAGAGCGGCAGGATGCTCTTGCGGCGGACCAGCATCTCGCGCTGCACGGCGTCCAGTGCGGTGCGGCACTCGGGGGTGCCGACGGTCTTGAAGAAGTTGTCGTAGACGTGGTCGTCGCGGTTGTCCGCGTCGTTGGGGGCGACGTAGGCGACGACGGCGTCCAGGTCCCCGGGATAGAAGCGCTCGTGGTAGACCTGCGTCATGCCGCCCTTGCTGGCGCCCGTGCCCAGCCACTTCGCCCGGTAGATGCTCTTCATGGCCTGCACGATGTTGTGCTCGTCGGCGGCCTGCTGCTGGATGGTCAGCTTCCGCCAGTCGGTCTTCCCCGCGGGGACGGACTTGGCGAAGAAGCGGTGCTCGACGCTGACCTGGTTGGCACCCAGCAGCGTGGTCAGCTCCCTGGTCGAGGACGAGAGGGTGTAGCCGCCGGTGAAGTGGACCATCGGGGCCGCCTCGTCCTTGTGCCACAGCGTGAACTGCTGCTCGAAGGTGCCGCGGCGGGGGTTCTGGTGGTCGACGGGCTGTCTCAGGGTGAGCGTGAAGAAGGGGCGCCCCTCCTTCTCCGTCTGGGAGACGATGCGCAGTCCTTCGATGCGCTCCAGCTTCTCGCGGATGCTCGTGGCGTCCGCTTCGGCGGCAGCGGTCCTCGCGCTGCCGGCCGCGGGTGCCGCGGCCGCGGGTGCCGCGGTGGCGGCGCTGCCGGTGAGCACGCTGGTGGCGGCTATGAGTCCGGCACAGAACAGGCTGGGAAGTACCTTGGTACGCAAGCTGATTCCCCTCGGGCGGATGGTGACGCAGTGGGATGTGCGTCGCAGCCACGCATGGTAGGCACGAGGGCGGGTCCGCCGTCAGCCCCCGAGGGGATTCAAGTGGCTGTTACACCCTGCTGGGTGTCCACTGCGGGTCGCGTCCGCCCAGCCCCACCACCCGGTCCACGAAGGGCGATCCGTACGGTACGTCGACGACGGGGCCGAACATCGGGGTCCGTGCCGGGTTGTCCGCCTCCGGGGCGAGCAGTGCGTACACCACTTGGAGGCTGGCGCGGTCGCAGCGGAAGGGCTGACCGGTGGCGCGCGCCAAATCCCAGCCGTGCAGCACCAGTTCGTCGAGGGCGACCTGCGCGGCGACGCCTGCGGGCAGGGTGACCCCGTCGGCCCGGGTGGTGCCCCGCCAGGCGTCCCGCCCGTGCCAGGCCTCGGCGAGTGCCGTGAGCCGGCGCGGCAGAGCCCGCCGCCAGTCGGGTGCCAGGGCGGGCCCTTCGGCGGGCTGTGGCGCCTGCCGTTTGCCCGCGGCCGCCCGGAACTCGGCGCTCACCCCCATGAGATGGGCCAGCAGGTCCCGTACGGTGAACGCCGCGCAGGGGGTCGGCGCGTCCAGGCGCGCGTCGGGGACACCGTCGAGCAGCCGGACCACCTGGCGGGCGGCCGGTGCGAGGTCGAACACGACTGCGGTGGCGGCGGCGGTCGTGGTGATGGTCATGAGGTCTCTCTCCTGAGGCCGGACGGAATGGTGCGGAGCCGTACCAGGGATGACCGGAGCCGCCGCGAAAACTCATCGGCCGAGGCCATCTCCAGCCACGAATCGCCGTGTCGCGTCCCGTACTTGACGGGGGGCTGCCCGGTACCTAGCGTCACGACGGTCGCCGACCCGTGCACACCGCTCAGGCCCAGGAGTTCTCTCCATGCCCGCATCGCCCGCCCCTTCCCGCACTCTTCTGCTGACCGGCGCGGCCGGCGGCATCGGCACCCTGATGCGGGGGCTGCTCCCGGCGTACGGATACACGCTGCGGCTCTTCGACGCCACGCCCATCGAGGGCGAGCCGACCGCGGTGACCGCGGACCTGGGCGACAAGGTGGCGCTGCGCGAGGCGGTGGCGGGGGTGGACGCCGTGGTGCATCTGGCGGGGATCTCCCTGGAGGCCCCGTTCGAGAAGATCCTGCGGTCGAACATCGAGGGGACGTACAACCTCTATGAAGCGGCCAGGGAGGCGGGTGTCGGCCGCATCGTCCAGGCCTCCAGCAACCACGCGGTGGGCTTCACCCCGCTGCCGGGCCCCGGCGGCCCGCTCGTCCCGGTGGACACCCCGCACCGCCCGGACAGCTACTACGGCCTGTCGAAGGCCTTCGGCGAGGATCTGGCCCAGTTGTTCTGGGACCGGGACGGCCTGGAGACGGTGTCGGTGCGGATCGGCGCGTGCTCCATGGAGCCGGCCTCGGTACGGATGCTCTCGGTGTGGCTCAGTCCGGGGGACGCGGCCCGTCTGTTCGTCGCGGCGCTGAGCGCGCCCTCGGTCGGACACACGGTGGTGTACGGCTCCTCGGCCAACACCCGGCTGCGCTGGGACCTCTCCTCGGCGAGGGCACTGGGCTACCTGCCCGAGGACGACTCCGAGCAGTACGCGCAGAAGCTGCTCGCCGAGCACGGCGAGCCGGAGCCCGGGGACCCGGACCACGACTTCCTGGGCGGTACGTTCTGCGTGGACCCGCCGCAGTGGCCGTACTGAACCCCCGTTACCGGTCCGGCAGGGGCGCACGGCCCGCGTCCTCCGCGAAACCGCTGGTCAGGGCAGCCTTCGCGGCATTCGGGGAATTCGTCGCAAGGTAAGGGAACGGCAAAGCCCTCCCGGTCGTTACCTGGGGCATGACCGCAATGACCTCTGGCTCGAACATTCCGCTTCCCACCGCCCGCGTGGCCGTGGACGTTGCCGCTCCGGTGCGGCTCGACGTGTCGGGCCTGCTGCTCACCGCCGACGGCAAGGTGCGCTCCGACGACGACTTCATCTTCTTCAACCAGCCCGCGGGCCCCGGCGTGACCTACCGCTCCGGCAACGGCACCGCGCCGGACGCGATCGTGGTGGACACCGGTGCGCTGCCGGCCGGCATCGAGCGGATCGTCGTCACCGCGAGCCCGGACGCCGCGGGCCAGACCTTCCAGGGCATCGAGCCGACCGCCACCGTGCGCGGCGCCGACGACAACAGCGTGATCGCCACCTTCACGCCCGCGCAGCTGGGCAGCGAGACGGCCCTGGTCGTCGTCGAGGTCTACCTGCGCAACGGCGCGTGGAAGGTCCGCGCGGTAGGCCAGGGGTACGCGAACGGGCTGGCGGGCATCGCCACCGACTTCGGCGTGAGCGTGGAGGAGCCCGCCCCGGCGGCCGCTCCGGCCCCCGCTGCCGCCCCCGCGGCCCCGCCGTCGGCCCCCACGCCGTCCTACGACCCGCGGAAGGCCGCCCCGCAGGCCGCCGCCGCCCCGGCAGCACCGGCCCCGGCAGCACCGGCCGCGCCCGCCCCGGGCAACGGGAAGATCAACCTGGACAAGGGCCGGGTCAGCCTGCAGAAGAACCAGACCGTCTCCCTGGTCAAGGGCGGCAAGCCGCTGCTCTCGCAGGTCAAGATGGGCCTCGGCTGGGAGCCCGCGTTCCGCGGCAAGGACATCGACCTGGACGCCTCGGTCATCGCCTACGACGGCAACCGCAAGATGATCGACAGCTGCTACTTCGGCAAGCTGTCCATCCTGAACGGCGCGATCAAGCACTCCGGCGACAACCTCACCGGTGAGGGCGCGGGAGACGACGAGGTGATCGTGGTCGACCTCGGCCGCATCCCGGCGGAGGCGACGGGGCTGGTCTTCACGGTGAACTCCTTCACCGGCCAGAAGTTCACCGAGGTCGCCAAGGCGTACTGCCGGCTGCTCGACGGCGCCACGGGCGAAGAGCTGGTCCGCTTCGACCTGACCGGCGCCGAGCCGCAGACGGGCGTGATGATGGCCAAGATGATCAAGCAGTTCAGTGGCGAGTGGGAGATGACCGGCCTCGGCGACTTCGTGAAGTCCCGCACCGTCCGGGGAATGGTCAAGCCCGCCGCCCAGGCCCTGTAACCCGGGTCACCCCGCCGCCCAGGCCTTGTAAGCGGGGTCACCCCGCCGCTCCGGGCGGCGGGGCCGCGGGAGAAGCTCACGTGACAGACACCACGCGCGATCGGCGTTTGGGGCCCCTGGCCCACCCGTAGCCTGGAAAGCATGTCCACCACCTCACCGCCCACCGCGGGCGGCTCCGAAGCGGACCGGACCAACGCGGCGATCCGCCGGCTCGTGGACGCGCAGACGACGACCGGGGCCTGGCCCTCGGAGGAGTACGAACTGCTCCTCGTCGAGTGGGCGGACGCGATGACCGAACCGACCGGAACCGCCGCCTGACGCCCGGTTCCCCCCGCTCCACCCTCTACGGGGTTTCTCCCCCGCACACGGCAAACGCCTCCGCTCCGTGCCCCAATCGTGATGATCGGGTAACGGGGCGGAGGCGTTTTGTCCCGGAGCCTCGGGGGCTCAGAGCTTGGTCAACTTGGAGTAGGGGCTGAGGATCCGCCCCTGACGCCCGGAGAAGTCGATGAGGACGGCGTGGTCTCCCTCGACTCCCACGACTCTTCCGAGTCCGAATTGATCATGCGAAACCCGGTCTCCCACCTCGTAGTTCTCAATGGGCGGGGCGGCCGGGGCCGGGACGTTGAAGGGACTGGACGGCAGGTGTCGCCGGGCTCCGGCTGGCTTAGTCATTACCTCCAGTATGCGCCCACCGGACGGTAGATGCCATGCCCGTCTCCCTGCCGCCTCCCTGGTCCGGGCCGTCACGGCCGTCCCACGGGCCCCGCCGGGTCCCTGCCGCGGACCGCCCGGCCGCCGGCGGCGGAACCCTCGGGAACACCAAGTCGGACAGCCCGTCGACGGTGTGCCGGCCGGGCGTGCCGGACGGCCCGCGGCCGGTCTCCTCCCCCTCCGGTTTCCCGTTGCGAGCGGTGCGGGGCCGTCAGGCCCGACTCCCCCTTCGAGTAGTCGCCCTCCCTGCCGTTCGAGCCGGATTCGACCGGGCGGGCGCTCCGGCCGCGCGACCCCGGTGCGCGCCACGGAAGGTGCGCAGGGCAGTGTTTCCCCGGGACGGATGGCGGCCGGGGCGGACGACGCCGTCGGCGTGGAGTGCGTCACCACGGGTGCGGCCCCGCAACCGCGCACCCCTTCCCGGGCGTCGCAGAGAGCGTCCGGGGTTCGGCCGGGCGTACGGGAGGGATTACGGGCATGGCAGCCGCAACATCCGCAGCCGGGCCTGCGCGGTACCGGGTCGTGGCGCCACTGGGCGAGGGCGCCGCCGGGCGGGTGGAGCTCGCGCACTGCCCCGGCGGGCGGCTGGTCGCCCTCACCACCGTGCACCCGCGCCTCGCCGCAGACCCGGACTTCCTGGAGCGGTTCCGCCAGGAGGTCACGGCGGCCCGGTCCGTCGACGACGTGCACACGGCCGCCGTCCTGGACGCGGACCCCGGGGCGCAACCCCCTTGGCTGGTCAGCGAGTTCTGCGCGGGCCCTTCGCTGGTGGACACGGTCAGCACGCTCGGCCCGCTGGACTCGGCGGCGCTGGGCACGCTCGGCGCGGCGCTGGCCGGGGCGCTCACCGCGGTGCACGCCGCCGGTCTGGTGCACCGCGACCTCAAACCCGCCCATGTCGTGATCACCCGGGACGGCCCCCAGGTCCTCGGCTTCGGCCTCGCGAAGCTCGTGAAGGGTGCCGTGGACGTGGACGGGAAGCCGTTGAAGGGTGCCGGGGGACCCACCGGCAAGCTGGGATTCCTCGCGCCCGAACAGCTGACCCGCGACATGGCCGGCCAGGTGGGCCCGCCCGCCGACGTGTTCGCGCTCGGTGCGCTGCTCGTGCTCTCCAGCACCGGCCGCAATCCGTTCGGCTCGGGGAGCGCCGCTCAGGTGCTGCACCGCACCCTGAACGAGCCGCCGGACCTGCTCGGCGTGCCGGACGAGGCCTGGCTGGGCTTCCTGCGCCGCTGTCTGGCACCGGCCCCGGCGGACCGGCCGACCGTCCCGGAGGTGCTCGACTGGACCTCTCGGCGGGCGGGGCAGGTGCCGTGGTGGCAGGAGGAGCCGATCCTCGGGGTGATCCGGGAGCACGAGGAGGCGACGGCCGAACTCGTCGCGGCCGGGCCGCAGCCGCCGGAGCCCGAGGACGAGATCCCGGAGGCGTTCCGCACCCCGCGAAGGGCCACCGACACCCGCCCGCGGCCCCCCGCCGACGCACCCCCGCCGGGCCGGCGCGACGTACCTCGCACCGAACCGGAAGTCGAACCGGAACCGGAGGCGCCTGTGCTCCCCGCTCCCCGCCGCCGCCGGTTTCTTGCCTGGGCGGGGGCGGCGGTGACCGCGGTGACGGGATCGGCGGCGGCGGCCGTCACCCTGCTCGACGGCGGCCCGAAGCCGGAGCAACGGCCGGCCGGAACGGCCGCGCCCGGCCCCGGGTGGCGCTCCGGCCGCGGCGTGTGGTCGCGCGCGCTCGACGCCTCGCCCGGTTACGGGGGTGAACTGCTGCGGCACGGCGACGCGTTGTACGTGCGGGCGGGCGGGGCACTGACCAAGCTGGACGCGTCGACCGGCACGGTGCGGTGGCGCTACGAGGAGGAGCACCTGGCGGGTGTCCGGGTGCAGGGCGACATGGTGTTCGTGCTGCGGCTGCCGCTCCGGGAGCCCGGGATCGTGGCCCTGGACGCGGTGTCCGGCGCGCGCCGCTGGGCGAGTGGTCCGCTCGTCCGCAACCCGTTCAGGCCGTTCGTTCCGAACTCGCCTTCGAGTGAATTGGACGGCGCATCGGCCCACTTGACGGTCTCTGCCACGTCGGTCTGCCTGGTGACGCATGCCGCCGACAGCACCGACTGGGAGCGCCGCGACGAGCACGGGCGGCGGTGGCGGGCGTACGGCTTCGCAGTGCGCGACGGCCGTCCGCTCTGGCACCGGGCGGGGACGGTGACCGGGGCCTGGGCGGTCCACCAGCACGGCGGCCGGCTCGCGGTCGCCACGTCCGAGCGGCGAGTCTCGCTGCGGGAGCCGGCGGACGGCCCGCTGATCGTCCTGCGCGACCGGGACGGCACGGTCGAGCGGGAGGTGCCCGGGGGTGCCGTCCATCCCCAGGCGCACGCGGGCTCGTCCGGAATCCGGTACTACCCGGGTGAGTCCGCGGTGGCCGCGGTGGATCTGGCGACCGGAACGCGGCTCTGGTCGCGTCCGGCGGGCGACGGGGCGACGGTCACCCCCACCGCCACCGCGGGGCTGGTGCACACCGGCACCCAAGGGGACCTGCGCGCCCTGGACGCGGTGACCGGGCATCAGCTGTGGGTGCGGGGGGACGTGTGCCGGATCGACGCCGACGACGCCGCGCCCCCGCTGGTGGCCGACGGCCTGCTCTACGCGTCGGGCCCGGACCCCGCGCTGCCCGCCGCCCCCGGGAGGCGTTCGGACGGCTGGGGCCTGCACGCCCTGGACCCGCGCACCGGTGCGCTGGAGTGGGCGATGCCGGTGGAGCGGATGGGCGGAGTACGGGCGGCGGCGGGCGGCGGTCTGGTCCATCTGTGCGTGGGCCGCGAGCTGGTGACGCTGCGCGGACCGGGCGCCTCGTAGAAGGCGGACCGGCCGCCTCGCAGAAGAAGGTCAACTCGGGCAGATCACCTGGATTCCCAAGATTTCGTGGTGAATGCCTTGACCGCCGGGGGCGGCGGCAATAGACATGCCCTACCGGCCTCGGTTCGGGGGAGCCCCGCCGGAACCACCGCACAGCGATTGCGAGGGGGCGAGCCATGTGGACGCAGGACAGGCCCGTGACCTCCATGAGAGCCGGCTGCTCCAGCCGGCCAATGTGACGGGAGTCGGCACCGGCAGGGACGAGTACTCGGGCGAGGACGTCATCGTCGTCTTCGTGACCCGTACCGTGGCCCGCGACCGGCTCCGTCCCGAAGACGTGGTGCCCAGGGAAGTCGAAGGCGTACCGGTGCGCGTGCTCGCGATCGGCGAGATCGACGCACAGGACACGGGCGGCGACAGAGCCTGAGGCGGCCGGCGTCCCCGCACAGGATCCGCACAGGACCCGGACGGCGTGCCCGAGCGGCGTCCCCGTACGCACCGGCAGTCCCACGGACCCCGCACGTCCCGGGGCGTCCTGCACGCCAGGATGCCCCCCGGCGCCCCCGGGTGACCCTCCACGTACTCCATGCACGTCCATGCACCCCCTATGTACCGGGGAAGAGGTGGTCTGGCGTGAGCCAGCCCGAGATGATGCGAGGACCCACCGGCGGGCAGGTCAGTGACAGTTCCCGCCAGCAGGCGATGTCCGACTTCCTGCGCCCGCAGTCGCCGATGGCGAACGTGATCGGCTTCGGCCACGGCGTGAAGTGGGTCAACGGAGAACCCACCGGCGTGCCGGCGCTGCTCGTCCTGGTGAACCAGAAGGTTCCCGAGTCGATGCTGCCCGAGCGCGACGTCGTTCCGGAGCGGATGGACGACGGCACGCCCACCGACGTGCTCGCGGTCGGCCATGTGTCGGCGCAGCCTCAGACGTACGGCCAGCGGTACGGTGCCGCTGGTCAGGAGCAGGACCAGTACCGCCCGGACGGCCAGGCGGCCGATCGGTCGGCACGCTACTCGCAGCCGATGCTCGAAGAGCGGGGCGGCCAGGCCACGTTCGAGCCTCAGCTGCTCAGGCGGCGGATGCGCCCGTGCCCGTCCGGCTTCTCCGTCGGGAACGCGGCGGTGACGGCGGGCACGCTCGGCAGCGTGGTGTACGACTTCCTGCCCGGTGCCACCGTGGACCCGCCCGTCGCGGGTCTGGGCGCCCCGGCCAAGTTCTACATCCTCAGCAACAACCACGTACTCGCCGACTCGAACGGCGCTCCGGCGGGCAGCGCGATCCTCCAGCCGGGCCGCGCCGACGGCGGGCAGAACCCGGCGGACCGGATCGCCACCCTGGACCGGTTCATTCCGATCCAGTTCGCCCCGCAACTCCCCCTGGAACGCCACCACAACATCGTCGACGCTGCTCTCGGCGCGGTCGACTTCCAGGACGCGAGCCGCGAGCAGTACTTCAGCGGCGCGCCGCGCGCCTGGCGGCGCAAGATCAACGTTGGCGTCGGCAACCTGGTCAAGAAGACCGGCCGGACGACCAACATCAGCTTCGGCCGGATCCTGGCGGTCGACGCGACCATCGACGTCACCTACGGCCCGGCGGGTACGGCGCGCTTCAAGGACCAGATCCTCACCACGAACATCTCGGCGGGCGGCGACTCGGGTTCCCTGGTCACCTCCCTCGACAACGTGGCGCTCGGGCTGCTCTTCGCGGGCTCCCAGGTCGTGACCGTCGTCAACCACATCGAGAACGTACGCAGGCTGCTGCGCGTCGAAATATCCGAGCAGCTGGCCTGATGGCCACCGGACAGGAACGGAGGGACCACCGATCATGAGCACCCAGACACGCAAGTCGTCCAAGGGCGAGCCGGGCCAGTCAGGTCAGTCGGGCCAGTCAGGTCAGCAAGGCCGGTCGGGCCAGCAGGAGCACCGCTTCGTGAACCCGATGGGCACACAGGTCAAGACCCGCGAAGAGGCGTACGCCGCGGACCAGGAGTCCAGGGACGTCTCGGCCGAGGCACTCCAGACCGACGCGAAGCTCCGGCTGCACAACGGGGCGACCACGTTC
The DNA here is from genome assembly GCF_042716745.1 of Streptomyces sp. NPDC058663. Classification (NCBI taxonomy): domain Bacteria; kingdom Bacillati; phylum Actinomycetota; class Actinomycetes; order Kitasatosporales; family Streptomycetaceae; genus Streptomyces; species Streptomyces sp. NPDC058663. The sequence continues at coordinate 116,075 of NZ_JBHXRV010000004.1, read as the reverse complement.
GAGCTCGAAGTGCGCTACAACCCGAACACGTACCCCTTCGTGATCACAGGCGGGCGCGTCGTGTCCGGGATCTGCGGGGCGCCGTGGGAGATCACGGGCGGCTCGATGGGCCAGCAGTTGAGGATCACCGCCAAGCGGACCAGCGACACGTCGTGCGCGGCCACCCTCATCATCCTCGGTGAGTACCAGAACCCGCCGTCCTACCGGGGCACGTACGGCTTCAACGGGGCGTCGACCACGTTCCGCCACACCACGCGCTACCAGGTCTGACACCACCGCGCCTCCGGGCGGGCCGGGGACCTCTCCCGGCCCGCCCCCTCCCCGTGCCCGGGCCGGCAGCTCCCGTCCCCTCCCCGTGCCCGGGCCGGCAGCTCCCGTCCCCTCCCCGTGCCCGGGCCGGCAGCTCCCGCCCCCGGTCCCCGCCCTACGCCCGGGACCTCGCCTTGAAGGCCGCCTTCCGTGCCTCCTTGGCCGCCTTCTTCTCCGGATGCAGCCGCCCCACCGCTTCCAGTACCTCCGCCGTGGCCGGGTGCTCGACCCGCCACACCGCGTCGAAGAATCCTTCGTGCCGCCCGGTCAGCCCCGCCACCAGTTCGCGCAGCTCCGGCGACTCCTCCGCCACGTCCAGCTGCGCCGCGATGGTGTCGATCGCCAGCCAGAACACCATCTCTTCCGGCGGGGCCGGCACCTGCGCCACTCCCTGCTCGGCGAGCCAGACCCGCGCGAGGCCGCCCAGCTCCGGGTCGTCCAGCCGCTCCCGTACCGCAGGTTCGGCAGCCGCCCCGGCCAGCGACAGCGCCTGCTGGCAGCGCAGCCGGCGCAGCGGTCCGCCCTCGTCGGTTCCGCGCGCCGCATCCAGCAACTCAGCGGCCGCGGCGCCCGGTTCGCGCCGGGCGAGCCACTGCTCGATCTCGGCACGCACCGCCAGCTCGGGGAAGTACCCCACCGCGTCCAGCAGGGCGTCGGCGCCCTTGTCCGCGAGGTCGCCGACGGCCGGTGCGTGCACCCCCGCCTCCAGCATCCGGGCCCGTACTCCGTACAGCCCGAGCGGCGTCAGCCGGACCATGCCGTAGCGGGCGACGTCGTCCTCGTCCAGCTCGCCCTGCGCCGACGGGACGGACTCCTCGCCCTCCTCCGCCATCAGCGCCTCGTCGACCGGCGTGTACTCCACCAGGCCGACCGGTTCCAGCACCCGGAACTGGTCGTCGAGCCGCATCATCGCGTCGGAGACCTGCTCCAGTACGTCGTCGGTGGGCTCGCCCATGTCGTCCGGGACGATCATCGAGGCGGCCAGCGCGGGCAGCGGCACCGGTCCGTCCCCGGTGCCGCCGTCGGCCACGGTCAGAAGATAGAGGTTGCCGAGGACGCCCTCCAGGAACTCCGCCTCCTGCTGCGGGTCCCAGTCGAGACCGCCGAGGTCGACCTCGCCGTCCTCACCGAGCAGCGCGCCGAGATCGTCGAGCACGGGCGCGGTGGCGTCGGCGAACGCCGTCTCGAACGCCTCCAGCCACAGCCCGAGGATGTCCTGCGGGCTGCCGCCGGCCAGGAGCGCGAGCGCCTCTCCGGGCGCGGCCGTCCCGTACGCGTCCGCCGCCCCCGGGCCCTCGGGGTCGGTGATGTCGACGAGCCCGGTGTCGACGGCCGTGCGCCAGGCCTCGCTCGCATACGCCGCCGCGTCCTGCTCGTCCTCCACCCCGTCCGCCGGTCCGAGGCCCAACTCGGCTGCGGCCGCCGGGAGTTGCTCCTCGACCAGCTCGCCGCCCGCGCCGACCCTGGTGTCCGGCGAGGCCCAGCGGGCGAGCTTCACGGCCCGGGCGAACAACGGCGCGGCCAGCGCGTCCCGCGCCAGCTCCGCTTCCGAGTGCAGCCGCACCGGCGGCAGGGTGGGGCGGTCTTCGGACATCTGGGGGTTCTCCTCGGGCGAAGCGTTCGTCACGTGGGACGTCGGGCAAGGACGACGGCACGTGAACGTGCGGAAAGACGGGGTTCGAGCGGCACCCAGCGTAGACGCATTTGCACCGGTCCCATGGGGTTCATGTACCCGTCAGGTTTCGTGCACCCGGGGATCACCCGCCGAACCTTGACAACACCTGTACGCACACAAGAGATTGACGCGCGTAGAAACCTTTCCCGCTACGCCCTGCCCTCACCCACGGAGTACCCGATGACCTCCCGCCACGCACGTACCGGAAGCAGCCTCCCGAGAACCACCGCGGTCGCCGCCCTCCTCACCACCGCCCTCGCCGCCGGCCTGCTCACCGGCGCCACGAGTGCCTCGGCGGGCGACGCGGACGCCGCGGCCCCGGCCCGTATCCACGACATCCAGGGCACCACCCGGATATCCCCGCTGGCCGGGCAGCAGGTGACGGACGTCGCGGGCATCGTCACCGGTGTCCGCGCCTACGGCTCGAAGGGCTTCTGGTTCCAGGACCCCCAGGGAGACGGCAACGCGGCCACCAGTGAGGGCGTCTTCGTCTACACCGGTGCGAACCCGACGGTGGCCGTCGGCGACGCCGTCAAGGTGTCCGGCACGGTGGGCGAGTACATACCCGGCGGTGCGAAGTCCGGCAACCAGTCGCTCACCCAGGTCACCAAGCCGACGGTGACGGTTCTCTCCTCCGGCAACCAGGTGCCCGCGCCGGTCGTCGTCGACTCGCGGACGGTGCCCTCGCGTTACGCCCCGGCCGGTGACCCGCAGGCGGAGAACAGCATCAACGCGCTGCCGCTCGCCCCGTCCCGTTACGCCCTGGACTACTACGAGTCCCTCGAAGGCACCAACATCCGGATCGGCAGCTCCCGGGTGGTCGGCGCGAGTGACGCGCACGCCGGGCTGTGGGTGACGGTCAAGCCGTGGGAGAACGACAACCGGCGCGGCGGCACGGTCTACGGCGGTTACGACGCCCAGAACACCGGCCGCATCCAGATCCAGCAGCTGGCTCCGCTCGCCCAGCAGCCCTTCCCGAAGGGAGACGTCGGCGACGTGCTCTCGGGCACCACCGAGGGACCGCTGGACTTCAACCAGTTCGGCGGCTACACCCTCACCGCCCGCACCCTCGGCAAGGTCGTCGACCGCGGGCTGGAGCGCGAGCAGACCCGCAAGCAGTCGAAGCACGAGCTGGCGGTGGCCACGTACAACGTGGAGAACCTCGACCCGAGCGACCCGCAGGAGAAGTTCGACGCGCTCGCGGCTGCGGTCGTCACCAACCTGGCCTCGCCCGACATCATCGCTCTGGAGGAGATCCAGGACGACAACGGCGCGACGAACGACGGCACCGTGGGCAGTGCGGCGACGGTGAAGAAGTTCACGGACGCGATCCTCGCCGCGGGCGGCCCTTCGTACTCCTCGACCTCCATCGACCCGCAGAACAACAAGGACGGCGGCGAGCCCGGCGGCAACATCCGCCAGGTCTTCCTCTACAACAGCGACCGGGTCTCCTTCACCCACCGCGCGGGCGGTGACGCGACCACGCCCACCGGCGTCGTACGGGAGAAGGGCCGCGCCGCCCTGACCCTCTCCCCCGGCCGGATCGCCCCCGCGGACGCCGCCTGGGAGAACAGCCGCAAGCCGCTGGCCGCCGAGTTCTCCTTCCGCGGCAGGCCGGTGATCGTGATCGCCAACCACTTCGGTTCCAAGGGCGGCGACGAGGCCCTGTCCTCGCACCACCAGCCGCCGGTCCGCTCCTCGGAGGCCAAGCGGCTCCAGCAGGCGCAGGCGGTCAACACGTTCGTGAAGGACGTGCTGAAGGCCGACCGGCGGGCGAACGTCCTGGTCGTCGGCGACATCAACGACTTCGAGTTCTCGGCGACGACGAAGGCCCTGACGGCGGACGGCGCCCTGCACGCGGCCGTCAAGTCGCTGCCCCGCGCGGAGCGTTACTCGTACGTCTTCCAGGGCAACAGCCAGGTCCTGGACCAGATCCTGACCAGCCCGTCGATCCGCGACTTCCGTTACGACAGCGTGCACATCAACGCCGAGTTCTCGGACCAGAACAGCGACCACGACCCGCAGGTGCTGCGCTTCCGGCCGTAGCCGGTACAGGCCCGCCCCGCAGGCACAGCGGTCTCCAGCGCCCCCGCACCGCGTCCCCGCTATGCGCCCGCGCTCAGACTGAGCGCGGGCGCATAGCGCCGGATCCTGCTGCCCGTCAGCCCGGGGAATGCGTGCACGCGCTCCCACTCGGGGGACGGCGCGCCGTCCCCGGGGGCGTGGAGCAGGGCAAGGTGGGCGGCGGCATCCGTCCACTCGGCGTAGTTGAGGGCGCGGGTGCCGTCCAGGGAGACGTGGAAGTGCGCGGAGAGCGACCCGTCGGCCTGCCCCGTTTCGCCCGCGGACGCGGTGAACACCGCATCCACCCACTCCCGCAGCCGCGCCGGGTCGCTCCCGTCGAAGTCCACCTCGATCACGGCTACGCAGCCCGGGAGCCGGTCGTCGTCCTCGGTGACCATGCTGCGGTGGAGCGTGTACGAGTCGAGGCCGAGGCGGCGCACCCCGGGTACGGCGGCGTCGATCTCCGCGTTGCGCTCGTCGCGGCCCCGGCGGAAGAAGGCCTGGTAGGCGTTCTCGTCGGGCCACTGGCTGTAGTGCAGCAGCGTCCGGCCCTCCTCACCGGTGTACACGCTGTACGACAGCGGTCCGGCGTCCGGCCAGTCGCGCGAGAGCCACGCCCTGCCGATGGCGTCCACGGCGGTCCGCTGACCGTCCGGTGAACCCACGTCCCAGGTGCTCACCTTGACGACGCCGACTCCCGGCCGGAGCAGGTCGGTACGGCTGCGGGCAACTGCTGCGGTCATCCCGGGTCTCCTCGGTCGGGCGCCCGGGATGCCCCGTGCGCTGCTTCGAGGATCATCTTCAAACCTCAACCGCGCCCGAGGTCAAGCGGGTTGGCGGGGCGGCTGTTCAGGGCCCGGCAGGCGTGCAGGGCTGCCGTCACCGGGGCAGGCCGGCCGCCCAGGGGGTGACGTCGAAGGCGTCCACCATGCGCACGTCCTCCGCCAGCGGGAAGCTGCGCGCGTGGTGCCCGGGACCGGCCGCGATCTCCAGCGCCTGGGCCTTCTCCACTCCGTCGTAGGGCCGCCAGTCGAGCCGGGAGTACGCGCGGCCGCCGGGCGGCAGCGTCAGCTCGGCGTCCTCCTTCTTGCCCTCCTCGCGCACGTTCACCTCGATGTCGACGACCGTGCCGTCGGAGGCGTACGCCTTGACGGAGGGACGCCCGGAGAGCTGCTGGGGGGTGGCGCCGCAGTTGGTGAGGGTGAGGACGGCGATCCTGCGCATGAGGGCCGCCTGGATCTCGCCCATCTCCACACGCAGCCCCGCCGGGCAGGCCTGAGGGGCGGGAGGAGTGTAGGTGCCGTCGGCCGGGGGCGGAGCGGCGGCGTCCTGCGCGGCGGTGGGGCGGGCGAGGCTGCCGGGGGCGGACGGAGCGGGGCTGCCGGTGGGGGCGGGGCTGCCGGTGACGGCTGGGCTGCCGCTGGGGGCCCCGGTGACGGTGGGCGAGGGCGGCGCTCCGCTTTCCCTCGCGTGGGGGTCCCCCTCACCGGGCGGCACCAGGAACCCGTCGCAGCCGGTCAGCACCGCCCCGCAGAGCAGTGCCGCGGCCACCGCCCGTATCCGTACGCCCATCGTGTGCGCCCCTCTGCCTCACCGCGCGGCCGCTGCCGTGCCGCCCCTGCCGGGGATCATGCCAGAGGGACACGTGCCCACCAGCTCCCCGGCCTCAACTCTTCATGATTGCTGACCATTTGAGCGTAGGAGATCTAAGTAGACCTTCACGGTCCCGGCGACCGACACTGCCCCCATGACGCTCCCCGCCCCCGCGGCCCCCTTCGGCCGCGCCCTCTGCGCGATGATCACGCCGTTCTCCCCCGCCGGTGACACCCTCGACCTGCCCGGTGCCCAGCGGCTGGCCAACGCCCTGGTCTCCGGCGGCGGCTGCGACGGACTCGTTCTAAACGGCACCACCGGCGAGTCCCCCACCACCTCCGACGCGGAGAAGGAGGCACTCGTGCGGGCAGTCCGGGAGGCGGTCGGCCCCCATGTGCCCCTCCTCTCGGGAGTCGGCAGCGCACACACCGCGCACTCCGTCGAGCTGGCACGGCAGGCCGAACGGGCGGGCGCCGACGGCCTGCTGCTGGTGGCCCCCTACTACAGCCGACCGCCCCAGGCCGCGATCGAGGCGCACTTCTGCCGGGTCGCGGACGCCGTCGCCCTCCCCGTCATGCTGTACGACATCCCCGGCCGCACCGGGGTCCGCATCGAGACCGAGACCCTGCTGCGGCTCGCCGGGCACCCGCGTATCGCCGCGGTCAAGGACTGTGCGTACGACCTGCTCGGCAGCGCCAAGGTGATGGCCCGCACCGGCCTCTCCTACTACGCGGGCAGCGAGGAGCTGAACCTCCCGCTGCGCGCGGTGGGCGGCACCGGTTACGTCAGCACGGTCGCGAACGCCGCCCCGCACGCCCTGCGCGCGGCCCTGGCGGCGTACGACCGGGGCGACGTCGCCTCGGCCACGCACCATCACCGGCGGGCACTCCCCCTGATCGAGCTGATGATGGCGTCCGGGCTCCCCGGCACAGTCACCGCCAAGGCACTCCTGCACGCCCTGGGACTGCCCGCGGGGCCGCCCCGCGAGCCCCTTCAGCCCGCCGGAGCGGCGGTCACCGACGCGCTCCTGGCCGCCCACGCGACCCTGACCGCTAATCAGGGCCTGTCGGCCCCCAACGTCCCGGCCGTCACGGCTGTCACGGCTGTCCCGGCTGGAAACCCGGGTGCCCCGGCCGCCTGGCGGACCCCGTAGCGGCACAGCGAGGGCGGGCGCCGAAGCCCTCGCTTCAGCGCCCGCCCTCGCGGTGTACCGGCAGCCGGTGATCAGTTGTGGCTGTGCAGCACGTCGTTGAGGCCGCCCCAGACCGCGTTGTTCGGGCGGGCCTCGACGGCGCCGGTCACCGAGTTGCGGCGGAAGAGGATGTGCGAGGCGCCGGAGAGCTCGCGGGCCTTGACGATCTGCCCGTCGGGCATCGTGACGCGCGTGCCCGCGGTGACGTACAGACCCGCCTCGACGACGCACTCGTCGCCGAGCGCGATGCCCACGCCGGCCTCGGCACCGATCAGGCAGCGCTCGCCGATGACGATGCGGACGTTGCCACCGCCGGAGAGGGTGCCCATGGTGGACGCGCCGCCGCCGATGTCGGAGCCGTCGCCGACGACGACGCCCGCGGAGATGCGGCCCTCGACCATGGAGGTGCCCAGCGTGCCGGCGTTGAAGTTGACGAAGCCCTCGTGCATGACGGTGGTGCCGGCGGCCAGGTGCGCGCCGAGCCGGACCCGGTCGGCGTCGGCGATGCGGACGCCCTTGGGTGCGACGTAGTCCGTCATCCGCGGGAACTTGTCGATCGAGGTCACCTGGAGGTGCAGGCCCTCGGCGCGCGCGTTCAGGCGCACCTCTTCGACCGCGTCCACGGCGACCGGGCCGAGCGAGGTCCACGCCACGTTGGCGAGCAGGCCGAAGAGGCCGTCGAGGTTCTGGCCGTGCGGCTGGACCAGGCGGTGCGAAAGGAGGTGCAGACGCAGGTACGCGTCGTGGGCGTCGAGCGGCTTGTCGTCGAGGGAGGCGATGACCGTACGTACGGCGACGACCTCGACGCCGCGGCGGGCGTCCGGGCCGACGGCCTTGGGGGCAGCTGCGCCCAGGAGTTCGGCGGCGCGCTCGGCGGAGAGGCGCTCGGTACCGGCGGGGCCCGGCTCGGCGACGAGCTCGGGGGCGGGGAACCAGGTGTCGAGGACGGTGCCGTCGGCGGCGATGGTGGCGAGTCCGGCGGCGACGGCGCCGGTGGTGCGAGAAGCAGTCGTATCGGTCATGACAGGAAACCTAACCGGCGGCGGCCCGCCCGGGCGAACCGGTCTCGTCCTGCGGGCTGCCCCGGTGCGCCCCCACGGCCCGCGCCTCACCGTTCCGGGAACCGTACGCCCCCGGCTACCGTGGGCGGCTGACCACCCATCCGGACACCACGAACACCACGGAGCACCCAGTGAGCCACTTCTCGGGCGGACCCCACCAGAGCCCCCCGCCCGGACCGCCGGGGCCGCCAGGGCCCGGGCCCGGCTGGGGAGGCGGCTGGGGGCCGCCCCCCGAGGCGCCCAAGCCCGGGGTGATCCCGCTGCGCCCGCTGGCCGTCGGGGACATCCTGAGCGGCACCTTCGCCGCCTTCGGAAGTCACTGGAAGCCGCTCATGGGCATGGCCGCGCTGGTCTACGGGCTGGCGCTGGTGGTCACCGGAGGTGCCGCGGCCCTGGCGGTCGGCTCGCTGACCGACGAGTTCCAGGTGATCGAGCAGTCGATCCGCGCCGATGAGCCGAACCCGCCCTGGGACCCCTTCCGCACCATCGGCCTCACCTTCGGCGGGGTGGCTCTGGTCGGCCTGGTGTGCCTGCTGCTCGCGACGGCGATGACCCAGGCCGCCTCGCCCGCGGCCCTCCAGGAGGCGGTGCTCGGCCGCCGGGCCGCCTTCGGTGCGCTGTGGAGCCGTGCCGTCCGCAGGCTGCCCGTGGTGCTCGCGGTGCTGCTGGTGCCGTGGCTGATCATGTTCGTGGTGATGGCGCTGCTGATGACCGGATACGCGGCGCTGATGTTCACGCTGGTGGAGCGGGGCGGCGACGGGCCGGCGCCGACGCTTACCGCGGTGGGGCTGCTGGGTGCGCTGCTGCTCGGACCGCTCGCGGTCTGGCTGTGGGTGCAGTTCAGCCTGGCCCCGGCCGTCGCCGTCTTCGAGAACGCGGGCCCGATGCGGGCGCTGCGCCGTTCGGCCCGGCTGGTCAAGGGCTCCTGGTGGCGGATCTTCGGGATCACGATGCTGGTCTGGCTCATGGCGATGGTCGCGAGCTGGTTCATCCAGGTGCCGTTCGCTCTCCTCGGGATGTTCTCGATGATCCCCTCCCTGGACATCGGACCGACCACCGACGACGAGGCGGAGTTCTTCCGGATGATGGCCTCCATGGGCGGCTATCTGCTGATCAGCATGCTGGGCGGTTTCGTCAGCCAGATCCTGGTGACCTTCTTCCCCCAGCTCGCCACCGGACTGCTCTACGTCGACCAGCGGATCCGGCGCGAGAACCTGGCCCCCGCGCTCGCCGACGCCGCCCCCGTACCGCCGGGGTACCCGCACGGCCCCATACCCCCGCCGGGGCACCCGCAGCACTGAAAGAACACCACGGAAAACGGCTGTGCCCCCGGCGCTCGCGAGGAGCGCCGGGGGCACAGCCGTACGCACGGACCACCGTGGCAGGCGGAACTCAGACGTTGAAGCCGAGTGCGCGCAGCTGCTCGCGGCCGTCGTCCGTGATCTTGTCCGGGCCCCACGGCGGCATCCAGACCCAGTTGATCTTGAGCTCGTTGACGATGCCCTCGGTGGCGGACTTCGCCTGGTCCTCGATGACGTCGGTCAGCGGGCACGCCGCGGACGTGAGCGTCATGTCGATGGTCGCGATGTTCGCGTCGTCGACGTGCACCCCGTAGATGAGGCCCAGGTTGACGACGTCGATGCCCAGCTCGGGGTCGACCACGTCGTACAGGGCTTCGCGGACCTCTTCCTCGGAGGCCGGCTTGGTCGTCACAGTCGTCTCGTCGCTCATGCCGTCTCCTTCTTCGCGCTCTCGCCCAGGGCCTGGGCGGTCGCGTCCTTCCATGCCATCCAGCTCAGCAGGGCACACTTCACCCGGGCCGGGAACTTCGAGACCCCGGCGAACGCGACCGCGTCCTCCAGGATGTCCTCCATCGCGTCGTCCGGCACCAGGGCGCCCTTCGACTGCATCAGCTCCAGGAAGGTCTCCTGGATCTTCCGCGCGTCGCTGAGGTCCTTGCCGACCAGGAGGTCGTTCAGCACCGAGGCGCTGGCCTGGCTGATGGAACAGCCCTGCCCCTCGTAGCTGACGTCCTCGATGCGCTCGCCGTCGTACTTCACCCGGAGCGTGATCTCGTCGCCGCAGGTGGGGTTGACGTGGTGCACCTCGGCGTCACCGTCGCGCAGGCCGCGCCCGTGCGGATGCTTGTAGTGGTCCAGGATGACTTCCTGGTACATCGAATCCAGCTTCACTGTGCTCCCCGCCCTACCCGAAGAAGTTCCGTACGTGCTCCAGGCCGTCGACCAGGGCATCGACCTCGCCGGGCGTGGAGTACAGATAGAACGATGCTCGCGTGGTCGCGGGAATTCCGTACCGCAGGCAGACCGGACGTGCGCAGTGGTGTCCGACCCGCACCGCGATGCCCTCCTCGTCGAGGACCTGGCCCACGTCGTGCGGGTGGATGTCGCCGAGCGTGAAGGAGATCGCGGCACCACGGTCCTCGGCCGTCGCCGGGCCGATGATCCGCAGGTCCGGGACTTCGAGCAGGCGCTTGACGGCGTACTCGGTGATCGCGTGCTCGTGGCGCGCGATGTTCTCCATGCCGATCGCCGAGAGGTAGTCCACGGCCGCGCCGAGGCCGACGGCCTGGGCGATCGGGGGCGTACCCGCCTCGAACTTGTGCGGCGCCGGGGCGTAGGTGGACGAGTGCATCGACACGGTCTCGATCATCTCGCCGCCGCCGAGGAACGGCGGCAGGTCCTCCAGGAGCTCCTGGCGTCCCCACAGCACACCGATGCCCGTCGGGCCGACCATCTTGTGGCCCGTGAAGGCCACGAAGTCGGCCTGCAGTGCCTGCACGTCGAGCACCATGTGCGGGGCGGCCTGCGAGGCGTCGATGCAGACCAGGGCGCCGACCTGCTGGGCGCGCCGGATTATCGTCTCGACCGGGTTGACGGTGCCGAGCAGGTTCGAGACCAGGGTGAAGGAGACGATCTTCGTCTTCTCGTTGATGATCTCGTCGATGTTCGACAGGTCGAGCCGGCCGTCGTCGGTGAGACCGAACCACTTCAGCTTCGCGCCCGTGCGCTGCGAGAGCAGCTGCCACGGCACGATGTTGGAGTGGTGCTCCATCTCCGTGATGACGATCTCGGTGTCGCGGTCCACCCGGTAGGGCTCGTCGGCCCAGGTGAGCATGTTCGCCACGAGGTTGAGCGACTCGGAGGCGTTCTTCGTGAAGATCACCTCGTTGCGGCTCGGCGCGTTGATGAAGGCGGCGACCTTGTCGCGGGCGCCCTCGTACAGCGCCGTGGCCTCCTCGGCGACCGTGTACACACCGCGGTGCACATTGGCGTTGTGCCGCTCGTAGTACTCGTTGAGCGCGTCGAGCACCTGGCGCGGCTTCTGGGAAGTAGCGGCGGAGTCCAGGTAAACGATCTTCTTGTCCCCGTGGACGATGCGGTCCAGCAGGGGGAAGTCCTTGCGGATCGCGTCCGTGTCGAGGAGGCCCGGCAGTTGTGTCACGCGGCTGCGCCACCCTTCGTGTACTTCTCGTAGCCCTCGGCCTCGAGCTGGTCGGCCAGCTCCGGACCACCGGACTCCACGATCCTGCCCGCCGAGAAGACGTGCACGAAGTCCGGCTTGATGTAGCGCAGGATGCGCGTGTAGTGCGTGATCAGCAGCGTGCCGACCTCACCGGTCTCGCGGACGCGGTTGACGCCGTCGGAGACCTGGCGGAGCGCGTCGACGTCGAGGCCCGAGTCGGTCTCGTCGAGGATGGCGATCTTCGGCTTCATGAGCTCCATCTGGAGGATCTCGTGACGCTTCTTCTCACCGCCGGAGAAGCCCTCGTTGACGTTGCGCTCGGCGAAGGACGGGTCCATCTGGAGCTGCTCCATGGCGGACTTGACCTCCTTCACCCAGGTGCGCAGCTTGGGGGCCTCGCCGCGCAGCGCGGTGGCCGACGTACGCAGGAAGTTGGACACCGAGACGCCGGGGACCTCGACCGGGTACTGCATGGCGAGGAACATGCCGGCGCGGGCGCGCTCGTCGACGGACATCTCCAGGACGTCCTCGCCGTCGAGGGTGACGGTGCCGCTGGTGATCGTGTACTTGGGGTGACCCGCGATCGAGTACGCGAGGGTGGACTTGCCGGAGCCGTTGGGGCCCATGATGGCGTGGGTCTCGCCCTGCTTCACGGTCAGGTCGACGCCCTTGAGGATCTCCTTGGTGCCGTTCTCGACATCGACGGAGACGTGCAGGTCGCGGATTTCAAGCGTTGCCATGGGGTACTCAGGACTCCTGGGTGACGGAGACGAGCACATCGTCCCCTTCGATCTTTACGGGGTAAACGGGGACGGGGCGCGTCGCGGGAAGGCCGGACGGCTTGCCGGTACGGAGGTCGAAACTGGAACCGTGCAACCAGCACTCGATCGCGCAGTCCTCCACCTCGCCCTCCGACAGCGAGACGTTCGCGTGCGAGCAGATGTCGTTGATCGCGAAGACTTCGCCCTCGGTCTGGACGAGCGACACCGGCGTGCCGTCGACCTCTACCCGCCGGGGGGTGTCGGTCTCCAGCTCGCTCAGCGACGCCACTCGTACGAACGCCATCAGACGGTCGCCTCCAGCTCCTCGTCGATCTTCGCGAGCAGCCGCTCCTCGACGTCGTCGAGGCCGATCTGCTGCACCAGCTCGGCGAAGAAGCCGCGTACGACGAGGCGGCGCGCCTCGTCCTCGCGGATGCCGCGCGACTGGAGGTAGAAGAGCTGCTCGTCGTCGAAGCGGCCGGTCGCCGAGGCGTGGCCCGCTCCGGCGATCTCGCCGGTCTCGATCTCCAGGTTGGGGACCGAGTCGACGCGCGCGCCGTCGGTCAGCACCAGGTTGCGGTTCATCTCGTACGAGTCGGTGCCCTCGGCGGCGGCCTGGATCAGGACGTCGCCGATCCACACGGCGTGCGCGTCCTGGCCCTGCAGCGCGCCCTTGTAGGCCACGTTGGACTTGCAGTGCGGGACGTTGTGGTCGACCAGGAGGCGGTGCTCCTGGTGCTGGCCCTTGTCGGTGAAGTACAGGCCGAACAGCTCGGCGGTGCCGCCGGGGCCGGCGTACGAGACGCGCGGGTGCAGACGGACCACGTCACCGCCGAAGGTGACCACGACGGACTTGAAGGAGGCGTCGCGGCCCACCAGCGCGTTGTGCTGCGCCACGTGGACGGCGCGGTCGTCCCAGTCCTGCACGGACACGACGGTCAGCTTCGCGCCGTCGCCGAGCACGTAGTCCACGTTGGCGGCGAGTACCCCGTCACCGGTGTGGTCGATGACCACGACGGCCTCGGCGAACGCGCCGAGCTCGATCACCTGGTGGCCGTAGGCCGTGCCGCCCTCGCCGTGCACCGCGATGCGGATCGGCTCGGTCAGGACCTGCTCCTTGGGCACCGAGACGACCGAGGCCTTCTCGAAGGAGGAGTACGCCTGGGCGGCGACCCGGTCCACCGGCTTGCCGGCCCTGCCGAGGCGGGCGTCGTCCCGGTCGACCGTCTCGACGGTGACGCCGTCGGGGGCGTCGACCCGCACGGTCAGCACGCCACCGGCCTCGGCGGTGCCGTCGTGCAGACCGCGGAGGCGGGCGAGCGGGGTGAACCGCCACTCCTCCTCGCGGCCGTGCGGCACCGGGAAGTCCGCCACGTCGAAGGACGGCGGCGCACTCATGCGGGTGGCGACGGTGGACTCCGCGGCCACCGCGATGGAACCGGCAGTGGTCGAACCCACCGGGATGTTGGTCTGGGCCTCAGCCATGGCTGTCGTGGTGCTCTCTCTCTGGGTCAAGAAGTCGGGGCGTGCGGATGGAGGGCGGAACGGTCAGCCGACCGAACCCTCCATCTGCAGCTCGATCAGCCGGTTGAGCTCCAGGGCGTACTCCATCGGGAGCTCCTTGGCGATCGGCTCGACGAAGCCGCGCACGATCATCGCCATCGCCTCGAACTCGGTCATGCCGCGGCTCATCAGGTAGAAGAGCTGGTCCTCGGAGACCTTGGAGACGGTCGCCTCGTGACCCATCGACACGTCGTCCTCGCGGACGTCCACGTAGGGGTAGGTGTCCGAACGGGAGATGGTGTCGACCAGCAGCGCGTCGCAGAGCACGTTGGACTTGGAGCCCGGGGCGCCCTCGCCGATCTCGATCAGACCGCGGTAGGACGTGCGGCCACCGCCGCGCGCCACCGACTTCGAGACGATGTTGGACGACGTGTTCGGCGCCATGTGCACCATCTTCGCGCCGGCGTCCTGGTGCTGGCCCTCGCCCGCGAAGGCGATGGACAGGGTCTCGCCCTTGGCGTGCTCGCCCATCAGGTAGACGGCCGGGTACTTCATGGTGACCTTGGAGCCGATGTTGCCGTCGACCCACTCCATGGTCGCGCCCTCGTACGCCACGGCGCGCTTGGTGACCAGGTTGTAGACGTTGTTCGACCAGTTCTGGATCGTCGTGTAGCGGCAGCGGCCGCCCTTCTTCACGATGATCTCGACCACTGCGCTGTGCAGGGAGTCGGACGAGTAGATCGGGGCGGTGCAGCCCTCGACGTAGTGCACGTAGGCGTCTTCGTCGACGATGATCAGCGTCCGCTCGAACTGGCCCATGTTCTCCGTGTTGATACGGAAGTAGGCCTGCAGCGGGATCTCGACGTGGACGCCCTTGGGCACGTAGATGAACGATCCGCCGGACCACACGGCCGAGTTCAGCGACGCGAACTTGTTGTCGCCGACCGGGATGACGGTGCCGAAGTACTCCTGGAAGAGCTCCGGGTGCTCCTTCAGCGCGGTGTCGGTGTCCATGAAGATGACACCCTGCGCCTCCAGCTCCTCGTTGATCTGGTGGTAGACGACCTCGGACTCGTACTGGGCCGCGACACCCGCGACGAGGCGCTGCTTCTCCGCCTCGGGGATGCCGAGCTTGTCGTACGTGTTCTTGATGTCGGCGGGCAGGTCCTCCCAGGACTGGGCCTGCTTCTCCGTGGAGCGCACGAAGTACTTGATGTTGTCGAAGTCGATCCCCGAAAGGTCCGAGCCCCAGTTCGGCATGGGCTTCTTGCCGAACAGCTTCAGACCCTTGAGACGCAGCTTCAGCATCCACTCGGGCTCGTTCTTCTTCTCCGAGATGTCGCGGACGACAGCCTCGGACAGGCCGCGCTTGGCCGCGGCGCCTGCCGCGTCGGAGTCGGCCCAGCCGAACTCGTACGTACCCAGGCCCTCGAGTTCGGGGTGGGCAGTCTCCTCGATAGGGAGAGTCATGCGGGGTTCCTCCCGGCCGTGCTTGCTGATGCTGAATGACTGGTCTTGGGGATGTACGTCGTGCAGACGCCGTCGCCGTGGGCGATGGTGGCCAGCCGCTGGACGTGGGTCCCGAGCAGCGCGGAGAAGACCTCGGTCTCCGCCTCGCAGAGCTGCGGGAACTTCTCCGCGACGTGGGCGACAGGGCAGTGGTGCTGGCACAGCTGCTCTCCGACCGGTGCGCTTCGCGCCGTAGCAGCGTACCCGTCGGCGCTCAGGGCCCTTGCCAGAGCCTCGGTGCGCTGCTCGGGCGGCGCCGCCTCGACGGCCTCGCGGTACGCCTCGGCCTGCGCGGCGATCCGGGCACGGGCGAACGCGGTGACGGCCGCCTCGCCCTGCTCGCCGCCGCCCGCCGCCCGGGAGATCCAGGTGAGGGCGTCGGCCGCGAGGGAGTCGTAGGACTGGTCGAAGGCGTCCCGGCCGCACTCGGTGAGGGCGAAGACCTTGGCGGGGCGGCCTCGCGTACGCGCGCCGTAGACGCGCTGTTCCTTCGCCTCGACCACGTCGTCCGCGGCGAGTGCGTCGAGGTGGCGGCGCACGGCGGCCTGAGTGAGGCCGAGGCGCTTCGCCAGATCGGCGACCGTGGACGGGCCGTGGTCCAGGATGGAGCGCGCGACCCGGTTGCGGGTGGACCGCTCACCGGTTGCCGCGTCCTCCTGCGGGACCTCGCCAACGTATTTCACAACGCCATTGTTGCGTAATTCCTCAGAGCCTGACAACCCGGGCCTGCGACCGGTGTCGGTGCCCTGCGTCACTTAGGTAAACCTAAGCTGACCTGCGCAAATGATCATTTCGCAGGTCAGCGGGGGTGAGTCGGAGCGGGCCCCGCGCCGCCGGGCATGCCTGCTCCTGCCTAGACTTCCCGCATGTCACCTCAGCCCGTCGTCCAGGTCCAGGGCCTGGTCAAGCGGTACGGCACCAAGACCGCGGTCGACGGCCTCGATCTCAGCGTCGCCGCAGGCACCGTCACCGCAGTCCTCGGCCCCAACGGCGCCGGCAAGACCACCACCGTCGAGACCTGCGAGGGCTACCGGAAGCCGGACGCCGGCACCGTCCGCGTCCTGGGACTCGACCCGATCGCCGACGCGGCGAAGCTGCGGCCGCGGATCGGGGTGATGCTCCAGTCCGGCGGCGTCTACTCCGGCGCCCGCGCCGACGAGATGCTCCGCCACATGGCCAGACTGCACGCCCACCCGCTGGACGTGGACGCCCTCATCGACCGGCTGGGGCTCGCCTCCTGCGGACGCACCGCCTACCGGCGGCTGTCCGGTGGCCAGCAGCAGCGCCTCGCGCTCGCGCTGGCCGTGGTCGGCCGCCCTGAGCTGGTCTTCCTCGACGAGCCGACCGCCGGCCTCGACCCGCAGGCCCGGCGCTCCACCTGGGACCTGGTGCGCGAGTTGCGCACCTCGGGCGTGGGCGTCATCCTCACCACCCACTTCATGGACGAGGCCGAACAGCTCGCCGACGACGTGGTGATCGTCGACGCGGGCAAGGTCATCGCCCAGGGCACCCCCGCGGACCTGTGCCGGGGCGGCGCCGAGAACACGCTGCGCTTCACCGGACGCCCGGGCCTCGACCTCGCCTCCCTCCTCAAGGCGCTGCCCGCCGACAGCGCCGCGCAGGAGCTCATTCCGGGGACGTACCGCATCGGCGGGAAGATCGACCCCCAGCTCCTGGCCACGGTCACCTCCTGGTGCGCCCAGCACGGGGTCATGCCGGACGGGATCTCGGTCGAGCGCCGCACTCTCGAAGACGTCTTTCTCGAGCTCACCGGTAAGGACCTGCGCCCATGAACCCGCCCCTGACGCACGCCGCCCCCGGCCGGGGGTCCGGGGGTCGCCCCCCGGGCACACACAGTCTCGAGCTCACCGGTAAGGACCTGCGCCCATGAGCACCGCCCCTTACACACCGATGCCGGGAGCGGCTCCGCTCGGCCGGATGATCGCGGCGCAGACCGCGCTCGAAACGAAGATGCTGCTGCGCAACGGCGAGCAGCTGCTGCTGACGGTGATCATCCCGGCGCTGCTGCTGGTGCTGTTCTCGGCCGTCGACATCATCACCGTGCCCGTCTCACCGGACGGGGCGGGCAAGTCCGTCGATTTCCTCGCCCCCGGCATCCTCGCGCTGGCCGTCATGTCGACCGCCTTCACCGGACAGGCCATCGCCACCGGCTTCGAGCGGCGCTACGGAGTGCTCAAGCGGCTCGGCACGTCGCCGCTGCCGCGCTGGGCCCTGATGACCTCCAAAACACTGTCGGTGCTGGTGACCGAGGTGCTCCAGGTGGTGCTGCTGACCGCGATCGCCTTCGGCCTCGGCTGGTCGCCGCACGGCGATCCGCTCTCCGTACTCCTCCTGCTGGTCCTCGGCACGGCGGCCTTCTCCGGTCTCGGGCTGCTGATGGCGGGCACTCTCAAGGCGGAGGCCACGCTGGCCGCCGCGAACCTGGTCTTCCTGCTGCTGCTGGTCGGCGGCGGGGTGATCGTGCCGCTGGAGAAGTTCCCGGACGCGGTCCAGTCGGTGCTCGGGCTGCTGCCGATCTCCGCACTCTCCGAGGGGCTGCGCGACGTGCTCCAGCACGGGTCCGCGATGCCGTGGGGCAGCCTCGGGATCCTCGCGGTGTGGGCGGTCCTGGGGCTCGGCGCGGCGGCGAAGTTCTTCCGCTGGGAGTAGAGCCGCACCGGAGGGCGGGGTGCGGGCTGGGAGTGACATCACAGTCCGCCACCGCCCCCCCTCGTGAAATCCTGCACAAGCGCCCGCCTACGATGGTTGCCGTGTTGAACCCCCTCGCTCTCATCGCCCAGCGATGGACTCCCACCCCGCGCGCCCTGCGGCGCGCCGCGCTCACGGCCGTCGTGATGAGCGTCTTCATCATCGTGACCGGCGGCGCGGTCCGTCTCACCGGCTCCGGCCTCGGCTGCGACACCTGGCCCAAGTGCACGCAGGACAGCCTGTTCGTCACGCCCGAACAGGGCTTCCACGGGTTCGTCGAGTTCGGCAACCGGATGCTCACCTACGTGCTGTGCGCCGCGGTCGGCCTGGCGATCATCGCCGCACGGTCGGTGAAGCCGCGCCGGCGCGGTCTGACCCGTACCGCGTGGTCCATGTTCTGGCTGGTGATGTGCAACGCCGTGCTCGGCGGCATCACGGTGTGGATGGGCCTCAACCCCTGGACGGTCGCCGGGCACTTCCTGCTGGCGAACGTTCTGCTGACGGTCGCGACGGTCGTATGGCACCGCACCGGTGAGGGCGACGGCGAGCCGAGGCCGCGCGTGCCGCGCCCGGTCCGCAGGCTGTCCTGGGCACTGGCCGCGGTCACCGTGGCCCTGATCGTCCTCGGCACGTCGGTGACGGGATCGGGCAAGCACGCGGGCGACAAGAGCGAAGTACCGCGCATGCCGTGGGACTGGACCGCCGCCGCCCATCTGCACGCCATCGCCGCCTGGGTGGTCTGCGCGCTGGCGATCGCGATGTGGCTGGTGCTGCGCATGGTCGACGCGCCCGCCGACACCCGGGCCCGCGCCCGCGACCTGCTGGTCGTGCTGCTCGCGCAGGGTGCCATCGGGTACGTCCAGTACTTCACCGGGGTCCCGGAGATCCTGGTCGGCGTGCACATGCTCGGCTCGGCGCTGCTGTGGATCGCGGTGGTCCGGCTGCTGCTGACCCTGCGCGAGCGGGCCGTGGAGAGCGCGGAGATCCCGGCACAGCCGGAGACCTCGGTCTCGGCGGCGGTCTAGCGCACAGGAAGGCTCCGCGGCGGTCGCGAACACAGAACGAGTGGTCCAGCGCACAGGACGGCTCCGCGGCGGCCTAGAACACGGCACGGGTGACAGGCCGGCAGGTGCCCTCGCCCGTCCGGGGCGCGGGAGCGGCGGCCGGCCGGGCAGCGCCCCTGCCGGCATCCGTGAGCCGGTAGACGCGCCGCGCGTTGCCCGCCGCGATCAGCCCCGCCACCCGTTCGGCGTCCGCCCCCGACCACGCCCCTTCCGCCACCCAGCCGCCGAGCACCCGGCCCAGCGCCGCCCGGAACACCTGCGCGCCCACCACGTGCAGCTCGGGCAGCCCGCGCGCGCCGCTGGAGAACAGCAGCTTGCCGAAGGGCGCCAGCTCCAGCAGCTCCGCCAGGACCTCGGGAGCCCGCGCCCCGGAGTGCGCGAGCACCGGGCCCAGGTCCGCGTACACATGCGGGAAGAGGCTCGCCAGCCGGGCCGCGTGCCGGTGGTGGGGAGCGTCGTGCAGCAGCACCAGATCGGTGCCGAGCCCGGCGGTCGCCGCCGCGAACAGGGTCAGCTGCTCCGGCTCCCCCGCGACGTGCAGCTGGAGCGGCAGCCCGCGGCCGACCGCGTTCCACAGCAGGTGCCGCAGCAGTACGGGATCGCGCAGCCGGTCCCCCGCCCGCCGCCGGGCCAGCCACCGCCCGGCCGCCCCGCGCACCTCGCCGGGCCCCGGCGGGTGCGGTGCCAGCGCGAGCCCGTGCCGTACCCCGGCCACCGAAGTGAAGGCCACCGCCGACGCACCGGCGGCCTGCATCGCCTCGCCCAGGTTGGCGAGGAATCCCTCCGCGGTCCCCGAGGTGTCGGCGATCTGTTCCGCCAGTGGTTCCAGCCGTACGATCTCCCGCGCCTCGGCGTCCCCCGCGGCAGCCAGCTCGCCCGGTGCCATCAGGTCGCCCGGCAGACCGGTGTCGACGAGGTAGGTGGCGATGCCGGTGCCACGCAGCAGCAGCCGTCCGGCCGTCGGCACGCCCAGCTCGCGGCGCCGGGCCAGGTAGCGGGCGGGCGGGCAGTGCGGTTCCAGGCCCAGCAGGGGCGGGCACCAGCGGCGTACGGCGAAGCCCGTCTGGGTGTCGAAGAAGGTGGTGCCGGGCGCGGGCGGCGCCGCGGTGCGGCCGAGGTGCGCCTCGAAGGTGCCGAGGCCGAGCTCGGTGCGGAGCACCCCGTGGCAGTACTGGTCGACCAGGGACAACGGGGTGACGAACATCGGGGCTCCCGGGGCGGACCTGTGCGGATGCGACTCCTACACAGGTCCTAACGGGTGAGCCCCGCCCCGGGTACTGCCGGGCCCTGCCCGAAGGCGGGCCCTGCCCGAAGGCGCGCGGTGGCCGAAGCCGGACGGTGCCCGACGGCTACTGCTGGGTCCGGGCGGCCGGCGGGTTGGGACTGCCGCCGAGCTGGATGCCGGCCATCCGCTTCCACTCGTAGGGCCCGGTCTCGACCTTGGCAGCGAATTCGCCGTCGAAGTCCTCGTGGACGGTGATTCCGGCCTTCTCGGTGGCCGCCTTCGCCACGTCGTAGGTGGGGGCCACCAGGTCGCCCCAGGCACCGTCGTCGCCGACCAGCACGATGCGGGTGCCCCGCTGCCCGATGTACGCGAGCTGCCCCTCGGCGCCGCCGTGCTGCCCGGCGAAGGCGCCGATCTGCTTGGCCAGCTTGGCGGTCCTGCGCTCGGCCGACTTCTCGGCCCGCTCTGCCTGCTTGGTGTCTGCCATGAGCAGGATGCTACCGACGAGTAGCCAAACGCGCGACGGGCGGGACGCGTGGCCTTGACCACGTGTCCCGCCCGTCGGCGGAGACGTACCGCCGGCGCCCGTCCGGCGGACAGACCTAGAAGCGCAGGAAGGGGTCCACCGCGACCGCCACAAAGACCAGCGAGACATAGGTGATCGACCAGTGGAACAGCCGCATCTCCTTGAGTTTCGCGCCCGTGACCTCGGCCTTGGCGCGGGCCATCAGGCCGTGCGCCTCCCAGAGCCACCAGCCGCCGGAGACGGCGGCGACCGCGGTGTAGAACCAGCCCGTGTAGCCCAGCGGCTGGAGCAGCAGGGACACGGCGACCATGACCCAGCTGTAGAGCACGATCTGCTTGGCGACGGCCTTGTTGCCCTTGATGACCGGCAGCATCGGCACGCCCACGCGCGCGTAGTCGTCCTTGACCTTCATCGACAGCGGCCAGTAGTGCGGCGGCGTCCAGAAGAAGATGACCAGGAAGAGGATGACGGCGGCCCAGGACATCGAATTGGTGACCGAGGACCAGCCGATGAGGACCGGCAGGCAGCCGGCGATGCCGCCCCAGACAATGTTCTGCGCGGTGCGGCGCTTCAGGATCATCGTGTAGACGACGACGTAGAAGAGCAGCGCGCCCAGCGACAGCGCGGCGGACAGCCAGTTGATCAGCAGTCCGAACCAGAGCGTGGAGATCACCGCGAGCGAGAAGCCGAAGACCAGGCACTCGGCGGGGCTGACCATGCCGGTGACCAGGGGACGCTGCGAGGTGCGGTCCATCAGCGCGTCGATGTCACGGTCGATGTACATGTTGAGCGCGTTTGCGCCACCGGCGGAGAGGTAACCGCCGATACAGGTGGCCAGCACCAACCAGAGATCGGGAACACCCTGCTCCGCCAGGAACATCACCGGAATGGTGGTGATCAGCAGAAGCTCGATGATCCGCGGCTTGGTCAGTGCAACAAACGCCTTGACCCGTGCTCCGAACGGCCGATGGCCCCCCGGGCTGGGAGTCGAAGCGACCCCTGCGGGTCGGGACTCGACGGCCGTCACGCACACCCCTGACAGAGAATTCCTGAAGCAAGCTCCGGGCGTGAAAGCCCGGTGGAGACTTGCGCGTACCACGCCACTCTAGACGTTGCCCATACGCCGCTCTTCGCCGGGGTGCCCCGTGTTGGGCCGACTGTGGAGGGCTCCGGGAGCGGTCCCGGAGCCTCGGTACACAAGGAGTACCGTCCGTATGTATACGGAAATGCGCTCGTCGGGAGGTTGCCGGGAGGCGAACTCCACACCCCGCGCGCACTCTGGACGTACGTGTCTTTTTCCAGTCACGGGCGTCCGCGCGGAGCCGAAATTTCGCACGTTCCTGCGGGGGTAGGCTCGACAGCGCCCCGGTGCGGCGAATAGTCACCGGGCCCAAATCATTGTGGAGAGGAGCCCTGACCCAGGGTGAGCACCAAGCCGACCACCACAGACCTTGAGTGGACCGAATTGGACCAGCGGGCCGTAGACACCGCCCGTGTCCTGGCCGCGGACGCCGTACAGAAGGTCGGCAACGGCCATCCGGGTACGGCGATGAGCCTGGCGCCGGCCGCGTACACCCTTTTCCAGAAGGTGATGCGGCACGACCCGGCGGACGCCGAGTGGACGGGCCGGGACCGGTTCGTGCTGTCCGCCGGCCACTCGTCCCTCACGCTGTACATCCAGCTGTACCTGGCCGGGTTCGGCCTGGAGCTGGACGACCTGAAGGCGTTCCGCACCTGGGGCTCGAAGACGCCGGGCCACCCGGAGTACGGGCACACCACCGGCGTCGAGACCACCACCGGGCCGCTGGGCCAGGGTGTCGCGAACGCGGTGGGCATGGCCATGGCCGCCCGCTACGAGCGCGGTCTGTTCGACCCCGAGGCGGCCGCGGGCGAGTCCCCGTTCGACCACTTCGTGTACGCGATCGCCGGTGACGGCTGCCTGCAGGAGGGCATCTCCGGCGAGGCGTCGTCGATGGCCGGGCACCAGAAGCTCGGCAACCTGGTCCTGCTGTGGGACGACAACCACATCTCGATCGAGGGCGACACGGAGACCGCGGTGTCCGAGGACACCATGAAGCGGTACGAGTCCTACGGCTGGCACGTCCAGCGCGTGGCCCCCAAGCCGGACGGCGACCTGGACCCCGAGGCGCTGTACGACGCGCTCATGGAGGCCAAGAAGGTCACTGACAGGCCGTCCTTCATCGCGATGCGCTCGATCATCGCCTGGCCCGCGCCGAACGCGCAGAACACCGAGGCCGCGCACGGCTCGGCGCTCGGCGACGACGAGGTCGCGGCCACCAAGCGCGTGCTCGGCTTCGACCCGGAGAAGACCTTCGAGGTCTCCGAAGAGGTCCTCGCCCACACCCGCAAGGCGCTGGACCGCGGTGCGCAGGCGAAGGCGGAGTGGGAGAAGGGCTTCGACGCCTGGCGCACCGCCAACGGCGAGCGCGCGGCCGAGTTCGACCGGATCGCCGCGGGCGAGCTGCCCACGGGCTGGGAGGAGAAGCTCCCCTTCTTCGAGACCGGCAAGGGTGTCGCCACCCGCGCCGCCTCCGGCAAGGTCCTGCAGGCGCTGGGCGCGGTCATCCCCGAGCTGTGGGGCGGCTCCGCCGACCTCGCGGGCTCGAACAACACCACCATCGACAAGAACTCCTCGTTCCTTCCCGAGGGCAACCCGCTGCCGGAGGCCGACCCGTACGGGCGCACCATCCACTTCGGCATCCGCGAGCACTCGATGGCCGCGGAGATGAACGGCATCGCCCTGCACGGCAACACCCGCGTCTACGGCGGCACCTTCCTGGTGTTCTCCGACTACATGCGCAACGCGGTGCGCCTGTCCGCACTGATGCACCTGCCGGTGACGTACGTGTGGACGCACGACTCCGTCGGCCTCGGTGAGGACGGCCCCACGCACCAGCCCGTCGAGCACCTCGCGTCGCTGCGCGCCATCCCCGGCCTGAACGTGGTCCGCCCCGCGGACGCCAACGAGACCGCGATCGCCTGGCGCGAGATCCTCAAGCGGTACACGAAGGTCTTCGGCAAGGGCGCCCCGCACGGCCTGGTGCTCACCCGTCAGGGCGTGCCGACCTACGACGTCGACGAGAACACCGCCAAGGGCGGCTACGTGCTGTTCGAGGCCGAGGGCGGCGATGCCCAGGTCGTCCTGATCGGTACCGGTTCCGAGGTCCAGCTCGCGGTCGAGGCGCGTGAGGCGCTCCAGGCCGAGGGCGTCCCGACGCGGGTCGTCTCGATGCCGTGCGTCGAGTGGTTCGAGGAGCAGGACCAGGGGTACCGGGACAGCGTCCTGCCCCCCGCGCTCAAGGCACGAGTGGCAGTCGAGGCCGGTATCGGTCTCACCTGGCACCGTTACGTCGGTGACGCGGGCCGCATCGTCTCGCTGGAGCACTTCGGTGCCTCGGCCGACGCCAAGGTCCTCTTCAAGGAGTTCGGCTTCACGGGCGAGGCGGTCGCCGCCGCCGCCCGGGAATCCCTCGCCGCCGCCCAGCGCTGACGACCGCATACACGACTGAGGAGATGCATCACCCATGACAGACGCACTCAAGCGCCTCTCCGACGAGGGCGTGGCGATCTGGCTCGACGACCTGTCGCGCAAGCGGATCACGTCCGGCAACCTGGCCGAACTGATCGACCAGCAGCACGTCGTGGGCGTCACCACCAACCCCTCGATCTTCCAGAAGGCGATCTCGCAGGGCGACGGTTACGACGTCCAGCTGACCGACCTCGCGGCCCGCAAGGTCACCGTCGAAGAAGCCATCCGCATGATCACGACGGCGGACGTGAGGGACGCCGCCGACATCCTGCGCCCGGTCTTCGACGCGACCGAGGGCCAGGACGGCCGGGTCTCCATCGAGGTCGACCCGCGCCTGGCCCACCACACGCGCGCCACGGTCGCCGAGGCCAAGCAGCTGGCCTGGCTGGTGGACCGCCCCAACACGCTCATCAAGATCCCGGCGACCAAGGCCGGTCTGCCGGCCATCACCGAGGTCATCGGCCTGGGCATCAGCGTCAACGTCACGCTGATCTTCTCGCTGGAGCGCTACCGCGCCGTGATGGACGCCTACCTGGCGGGCCTGGAGAAGGCGAAGGCCGCGGGCCTGGACCTCAGCAAGATCCACTCGGTGGCCTCCTTCTTCGTGTCCCGCGTGGACACCGAGATCGACAAGCGCCTCGACGCCCAGGACTCGGACGAGGCCAGGGCCCTCAAGGGCAAGGCGGCACTGGCCAACGCCCGTCTCGCCTACCAGGCGTACGAGGAGGTCTTCGCCGGTGAGCGCTGGGCTGCGCTCGACAAGGCGCAGGCCAACAAGCAGCGTCCGCTGTGGGCCTCGACCGGCGTCAAGGACCCGGCGTACAAGGACACCATGTACGTCGACGACCTGGTGGCGCCGGGCACGGTGAACACCATGCCGGAGGCGACCCTGGAGGCCGCCGCCGACCACGGTTCGGTCACCGGCAACACGATCGCCGGCAAGTACGAGCAGGCGCGCGCCGACCTGGATGCCCTGGAGAAGCTCGGTGTCTCCTACGACGAGGTCGTGGAGCTGCTGGAGTCCGAGGGCGTGGACAAGTTCGAGGACGCCTGGAACGACCTGCTCAAGTCGACCGAGGCCGAGCTCAAGCGCCTCGCACCTTCGGAGGGCTGACCACTTGTCCAGCAGCAATCCGCTGCGTGACGCACAGGATCGACGGCTCCCGCGTATCGCGGGGCCGTCGGGCCTGGTCATTTTCGGCGTCACGGGCGATTTGTCCCGTAAAAAGTTGATGCCTGCCGTGTACGACCTGGCCAATCGCGGCCTGCTGCCGCCGGGCTTCTCGCTCATCGGCTTCGCCCGCCGCGACTGGGAGAACGAAGACTTCGCGCAGGTGGTGCACGACGCGGTCAAGGAGCACGCGCGCACGGAGTTCCGCGAGGAAGTCTGGCAGCAGCTGATCCAGGGCATGCGCTTCGTCCAGGGCGACTTCGACGACGACAAGGCATTCGAGACGCTGAAGTCGACGATCCAGGAGCTCGACCAGGCGCAGGGCACCGGCGGCAACTTCGCGTTCTACCTCTCCGTGCCCCCGAAGTTCTTCCCGCAGGTCGTCCAGCAGCTCAAGAAGCACGGCCTCGCGGACCAGAAGGAGAACTCCTGGCGGCGCGCGGTCATCGAGAAGCCCTTCGGGCACGACCTGGCCTCCGCGCAGGAGCTCAACCGGATCGTCCATGAGGTCTTCCCGCCGAACGAGGTCTTCCGGATCGACCACTACCTGGGGAAGGAGACGGTCCAGAACATCCTGGCGCTGCGGTTCGCCAACCAGATGTTCGAGCCGATCTGGAACCGGTCGTACGTGGACCACGTGCAGATCACCATGGCCGAGGACATCGGCATCGGCGGCCGGGCCGGTTACTACGACGGCATCGGCGCCGCCCGTGACGTGATCCAGAACCACCTCCTCCAGCTGCTGGCGCTGACCGCCATGGAGGAGCCCGCCTCCTTCGACGCGGACGCGCTGGTCGCGGAGAAGTCCAAGGTGCTGGGCGCGGTCAAGATCCCCAAGGATCTGGGCCGCGACACGGTACGCGGGCAGTACGCGGCGGGCTGGCAGGGCGGCGCGAAGGCCGTCGGCTACCTCCAGGAGGACGGTATCGACCCCAAGTCGAAGACCGACACCTACGCCGCCGTGAAGCTGGAGATCGACAACCGCCGCTGGGCGGGCGTGCCGTTCTACCTCCGCACGGGCAAGCGGCTCGGCCGCCGTGTCACGGAGATCGCGGTCGTCTTCCAGCGTGCCCCGCACTCCCCCTTCGACCACACCGCCACCGAGGAACTGGGCCAGAACGCGATCGTCATCCGCGTCCAGCCCGACGAGGGCGTCACGGTCCGCTTCGGCTCGAAGGTCCCCGGCACCTCCATGGAGATCCGGGACGTGTCGATGGACTTCGCGTACGGCGAGTCCTTCACCGAGTCCAGCCCCGAGGCGTACGAGCGCCTGATCCTGGACGTCCTGCTCGGCGACGCCAACCTGTTCCCGCGCCTGGAGGAGGTCGAGCAGTCCTGGCGGATCCTCGACCCGATCGAGGACTACTGGGACGCGCACGGCAAGCCCGCGCAGTACGAGTCCGGCACCTGGGGCCCGGTCGAGGCGGACGAAATGCTCGCACGAGACGGACGGAGCTGGCGCCGGCCATGAAGATCGACCTGACGGACACCACGTCCAGCAAAGTCAACAAGGCACTTGTGCAGGGACGACGGGCCATAGGAACGCCCGCCGTCGGCATGGTGCTCACCCTCGTCATCGTCACCGACGAGGAGAACGCCTACGACGCCCTGAAGGCGGCCAACGACGCCTCGCGCGAGCACCCCTCGCGCAAGCTGGTCGTCGTCAAGCGGCCCTCGCGCTCCCCGCGCGACCGCTCGAAGGCGCGCCTCGACGCGGAGGTACGGGTCGGCACGGAGGCGGGCACCGGTGAAACGGTCGTCCTGCGCCTGTACGGCGAGGTCATCAACCACGCCCAGTCGGTCGTCCTGCCGCTGCTGCTGCCGGACGCCCCGACGGTGGTGTGGTGGCCGGTCAACGGCCCCGTGAACCCCGCCAAGGACCCGCTGGGCGCCCTCGGGCAGCGGCGTGTCACCGACACCTACGCCGCCGAGCAGCCCATCCACGAGCTGACGGCGCGCAGCGCGAACTACTCGCCCGGTGACACGGACCTGTCGTGGGCGCGCATCACCCCGTGGCGCTCGATGCTGGCCGCCGCGCTCGACCAGCTGCCCACCGAGGTCAGCTCGGTGGAGGTGGAGGGCGAGGAGTTCAACCCGAGCTGCGAGCTGCTGGCCATGTGGCTCGCGGACCGGCTGCACGTTCCCGTGAAGCGCAGCAGCTCCGCCGGCCCCGGTCTCACCGCCGTCCGGATGGAGACCAAGGACGGCCCGATCGTCCTGGACCGCGCGGACGGCTCCCTGGCCACGCTGTGCATGCACGGGCAGCCGGACCGGGCGGTGGCGCTCCAGCGCCGGGAGACGGCGGAGCTGCTGGCGGAGGAACTGCGCCGCCTCGACCCGGACGACACCTACGCCTCGGCGCTGAAGTTCGGCGTGGACCGGCTGGGTACGGAGGAGCCCGCAGGGGACGACGCCGCCGGGAAGGCCGGTTCTGCCGAGGAGGCGGACACCGGGTCCCCGCAGAAGGCTGCTCCGGCCAAGAAGCCGGCGCCCGCCAAGAAGGCGGCCGCCAAGTGATGAGCAGCTCGCCGCAGTTGGTGGTCCACCGGGACAAGGAGCTGATGGCCCAGGCCGCGGCGGCCCGGCTGATCACCAAGGTGGTCGACGCGCAGGCCGCCCGCGGCAGCGCGTCGGTCGTCCTCACCGGCGGCCGCAACGGCAACGGTCTGCTGGCGGCGCTCGCCGGGTCCCCGGCCCGGGACGCGATCGACTGGTCGCGCCTGGACCTGTGGTGGGGCGACGAGCGGTTCGTCCCGGCCGACGACCCGGAGCGCAACTACACCCAGGCCCGGGCGGCGCTGCTGGACGCGGTGCCGCTGGACCCGGCCCGGGTGCATGCGATGCCGGCGTCGGACGGGCCCTACGAGGACGCGGACTCGGCTGCGGAGGCGTACGCGGCCGAACTGGCGGCGGCCTCCTCCCCGGAGGACCACGGCCAGGTCCCGACCTTCGACGTCCTCATGCTGGGCGTCGGTCCCGACACGCACGTCGCGTCGCTCTTCCCCGGGCACCCGGCGGTGCGCGAGACGGAGCGGACGGTGGTGGGCGTCCACGGCGCCCCCAAGCCCCCGCCCACCCGCGTCTCGCTCACCCTCCCGGCGATCCGGGCGGCCCGTGAGGTGTGGCTGCTGGCGGCCGGCGAGGACAAGGCGAAGGCCGCGGCCCTCGCCCTGTCGGGCGCGGGCGAGGTGCAGGCCCCCGCGGCCGGTGCCTACGGCCGGGCCCGCACGCTGTGGCTGCTGGACAGGTCGGCGGCCTCGGAACTCCCGAGGTCCCTGTACCCCCCGTCGTCGGCCTGACCGCGTAGGGCATGTCACGCCGCGGCCCGGCACTCCCCTCACGGGGGGTGGCGGGCCGCGGGGGTGGGTGCGGGTGGGGGGCGGGCCGCCCGGGTTCGGGATGCGGGGTACCCGTTCCAGGAACGGTCCGAGGAGACCGTCGACCGCTTCCTCCGCGAACTCCAGCCCCTCCCCCTGCTCCGCGTCGTACGCGGAATACGCCCCGGCCCCGGCGGCCGTCGTCGCGGTGATGGTGATGAGCCCCGCCCGCCGCTGGAAGACCGACTGCTTCACGGTGAGGCCGATCACTCCGTCCCGCCGCAGGGCGACCGTCGAGCGCCGGAGAGAGCCCGACCGTACGACCAGGTACTTGCCCGCGAGTCCGTGCCCCAGCGCCCGGTACGCGTCCCCCGCCAGCACCCAGGCCACCGGCAGCATCAGCACCGCCCAAGCCCCCGCGACGTACAGCAGGACGTCGGTCAGCAGGACCCCGAGCAGCGCCAGGAGGCCGGTCACCGCGAGCACCGGGCCCAGCGCCCAGCGTCTGCGCCGTCCGCGGGCCGCGGGCGGGTGCGGCCGCAGGCGCGCGGCGGAGGTAGGCGCCTGGGTCTCCCGCAGGACCCGTGCCGCCACCGCGTCCGCGACCTCCTTCGGGGCGGTCGGCAGCAGGGTCTTGTGGTCGGTGTGCTTGTCGCTCTCGCCCTCGGCGATTCCGGTCGCCACGGCGTCCACCCGGGCCGCGCCGGCCAGCCGTACGCCCAGCGGCTCGACGAGTTCCACCCCGCGCAGCCGCCGCTCCTCGATGGATATCGACCGGGAGGTGAACAGTCCGCGCTGCACCCGCAACGTGCCGCCGCTCTCGCGGTCGAGACGGTAGTTCCACCACATCTCGACGAAGAGCCCGAGCGAGCCGATGACGCCCGCGACGAGCAGCGCCGCCGCCAGCGCGAGGACCATCCAGACCACGGCGAGGCCGCTGAACAGGCCTCCGACCCAGCGGATGACCCCCTGTTGCATGCCCGTCCACTCACTGACCTGCATGACGGCGCCGCCCGCCGCGAGGCCGAGCAAGGGGGCCGTGAACGACAGCGGTGCGTACCGGATCCAGCGCGGGTCGAGGGTGGCGAGAGGGCCGTCCGGGTGCTCCTCGTCGGTGGCCGCGGTCCGGGAGAGCAGTTCGCGGCGCAGCCGGTCGCCCTCCTGCCGGGTCACCGGGTGGAGTTCCAAGGTGGACTCGTTGCCGGCGCCGTGGTGCTCGCCGGTGCCGATGCGGACCTTGACCAGGCCGAATATCCGCAGCAGGGGGTGGGCGGTGAGGTCGACGCTGCGGATCCGCTCGCGGGCCAGCGAGCGCCGCTTCACCAGCAGCAGTCCGGTGTGCAGTTCCGCGCGCTCGGGTCCGATCCGGTAGCGGGTGTGCCGCCACCGTACGTACTCGAGTCCGGCGCTGCCACCGACGAAGACGACGGAACCCAGCACCACCCAGCCGAGCGCCGCCCACGCCCCGAAGGCCGCGGCGAGGGCGACGAAGGCGGGCACGGCACCGCTGAAGGCGATGCCGCCCATGAGCAGTGCGGCGACGAGGGGCGCACGGAGGTCCAGCTGCCGCCACTCCCCCACGCCTGCCTCGGCCGTCGCGGGGCCGTCCGCGGCCGGCTGTACGCCCTGGGCGTCCGCCGCGTCCCCGCCCGGTGCGCCCATGTCCGCCGCGCCCTTGTCCGGCGTGCCGTCCTGCCCGCCGCCGTTCATGTCGCGTCGCCCGGTGTCGCTCCGGTGATCCGGGTCAGCTGCTCGGCGAGTTCCGCTGCTACTTCGTGGTCCAGGCCCTCGATCTTCACCGCGCCCTTGGCGGAGGCGGTGGTGACCACGACGCTGGCCAGTCCGAAGAGCTGCTGGAGCGGGCCGCGCACGGTGTCCACGGTCTGGATCCGTGACATCGGGGCGACCCGCCACTCCTGCCAGAAGAACCCGGTGCGGATGTAGACCGCCGTGTCCGTGACCTCCCAGCGGTGCACTTTGAACCACCACAGCGGCAGCAGGAAGGAGACGGCAAGACCGGGCACCGCGAGCACGGCCGCGGGCAGCAGCAGCCAGAATCTGGCCGGTTCGATGAGCATGCCCAGGAGGACGAGGACGAGGACGGGCGGCACGATCAGCGCCAGCCACTGCACTTGCCACCAGCGCACTGCCCGCCGGTCGAGCTCGTTGTTCGGCGACCTGAGCCGCACGCCCGACGTCCCCGTCACCCGTCCCCCTCCCCTGTTACCGCGCCGGTCTCAACGACCGCGCAGCGTACGGTACTTGTCCACGAGTGCGGCGGTCGAACTGTCGAGCTGTTCGCCACCCTCGCCCCGGGTGAGCACCGGCTCGATCTTCTTCGCCAGGACCTTGCCCAGTTCGACACCCCACTGGTCGAAGGAGTCGATGTTCCAGATCGCGCCCTGGACGAACACCTTGTGCTCGTACAGCGCGATCAGCTGCCCCAGCACGGACGGGGTCAGCTCGTCACTGAGGATCGTCGTGGTGGGGTGGTTGCCGCGGAAGGTCTTGTGCGGCACCAGTTCCTCGGGGGCGCCCTCGGCACGCACCTCGTCCGGCGTCTTGCCGAAGGCCAGGGCCTGCGTCTGGGCGAAGAAGTTTGCCATCAGCAGGTCGTGCTGCGCCTCCAGACCGGGCGTCAGATCGGCGACCGGGCGGGCGAAGCCGATGAAGTCGGCCGGGATGACCTTGGTGCCCTGGTGCAGCAACTGGTAGTAGGCGTGCTGCCCGTTGGTGCCCGGGGTGCCCCAGACGACCGGTCCGGTCTGCCAGTCGACCGGGTTGCCGTCCCGGTCCACGGACTTGCCGTTGGACTCCATGTCGAGCTGCTGGAGGTAGGCGGTGAACTTCGACAGGTAGTGGCTGTACGGGAGGACCGCGTGTGCCTGCGCGTCGAAGAAGGCCCCGTACCAGACGCCGAGGAGGCCGAGCAGCAGCGGCGCGTTCTCCTCCGCGGGAGCCGTACGGAAGTGCTCGTCGACCAGGTGGAAGCCGTCGAGCATCTCCCGGAAGCGGTCCGGCCCGATGGCGATCATCAGCGAGAGGCCGATGGCGGAGTCGTAGGAGTAGCGGCCGCCGACCCAGTCCCAGAACTCGAACATGTTGGCCGTGTCGATGCCGAAGTCGGCGACCTTCTCCGCGTTGGTGGAGAGCGCGACGAAGTGCTTGGCGACGGCGGACTCGTCGGCGCGCAGGTTCGTCAGCAGCCAGTTGCGGGCGGAGGTGGCGTTGGTGATGGTCTCGATCGTCGTGAAGGTCTTCGACGCGACGATGAAGAGGGTCTCCTCGGCGTCCAGGTCGCGGACCGCCTCGTGCAGGTCGGCGCCGTCCACGTTCGACACGAAGCGGAAGCCGAGCTCACGGTCGCTGAAGGAGCGGAGCACCTCGTAGGCCATGGCGGGCCCGAGGTCGGAGCCGCCGATGCCGATGTTGACGACCGTCCTGATGCGCTTGCCGGTGTGTCCGGTCCACTCCCCCGACCTGACCCTGTCGGCGAAGGCGGCCATCTTGTCGAGGACGGCGTGCACGGCCGGGACCACGTTCTCGCCGTCGACCTCGATGACCGCGTCGCGCGGGGCGCGCAGCGCGGTGTGCAGGACGGCCCTGTCCTCGGTGGTGTTGATCTTCTCGCCGCGGAACATGGCGTCGCGCAGCCCGGCGACGTCGGTGGCGGCCGCCAGCTCGCGCAGCAGGCCCAGCGTCTCGTCGGTGACCAGGTGCTTGGAGTAGTCGAGGTGCAGGTCGCCGACCTGGAGCGTCAAGGCGGTGCCGCGCGCCGGGTCGGCGGCGAACAACTCACGCAGGTGGGTGTCGCCCAGCTGCCCCCTGTGCTTGCCCAGAGCCGCCCACTCGGGCAGCCGGTTCAGCCTCGTGCGGCCTTCCGCACCCGTCGAGCCGCTCTTCGAATCCATTGCGTTCATCTCGGACATCAGCCCACTTCTACTCGTATCCGCATGCATCCCCCGCTGCCTCCCCCAACTTAATTGATCAGGGGTGCGAGTGCGGCAACGGACAGCGTGAACAGCCCGGCCGCCAGCAGCATCGGCGTGTTCAGCCCCCAGGCCGCCGCCACCAGACCGCCGAGGAGGGCCCCGAGGGGGACTCCGGCGGCGCCGAGGGTGCGGGAGGCCGCACTGACCCTGCCGAGCATCCCGGCCGGGGCGCGCTCCTGCATGAGGGTCACCTCGTTGGCGTTCCACACCAGGCCCATGCAGCCGAACACCGCGAGGGCCGCCACCGTCACCCACAGTTCCCGCACGAGCCCCATGGCGAGCAGGCAGCCGATCTGGACGGCCCCGGCGAGGAACACGGACCGTATGCGCCCCAGCGCCCGGGCCAGCCGGCCCGACAGCAGCCCACCGACGACACTGCCCACGCCGTACGCCGTCAGGGCCGCCACGTAACCCGTGTGCCCGGCGTCCAGCCAGCCGGTGATGTGCAGCACCAGCATCGCGATGAGTGCGCCGACGCCCATGTTGCACAGGGCGGCCGAGAGGCACAGCCCGCGCAACGGCCGGTCCGCCCAGAGCGCCTCCAGCCCCTCCTTGATGTCGCCGCGCAGCGTCGCGCCCGCCGCTCTCGGCTCCTTCTGCGGGGCCGAAGTGCGCAGCGAGGCGATCAGTACCGCCGCCAGCACGTACGTCGCTGCGTCGGCGGCGTACGGCACGGAGGGGCCCTGGAGCAGCAGGACGGGGACCAGCGGCGCGGCCAGGAACGTGCCCGCGATCATCTGCCCCGTCATCAGCCTGGCATTGGCCGTGCCCAGCGCGGGGGCGGGGACCAGGGAGGGCAGCAGGGCAGTGGCCGCGTTGTCGAACAGTGTCTGGAGCGTGGTCAGCGCGAACGCCACCACGAGGAGCAGCGCGATCGAGGCGTGCCCCAGGGCGACCGCCACCGCGAACGCGGCCATCAGCGCGCCCCGCAGCAGATCGACCCTCCACATCGCCCGCCGCTGGTCCACCCGGTCCGCCAGCGCGCCGCCCACCAGACCGAACACCAGCCAGGGCAGGAATCCGCAGGCGGTGACGAGCGAGACCAGCACCGGGTCGGAGGTGAGCGAGGCGGCGAGCAGCGGCATCGCGGCGCTGCGCAGCGAGTCCCCGAACTTGGAGATCACGGCGGCCGACCACAGCCGTCCGAACCCGCCGCGCCACGCGGGTGCGTGCTCCGCCACCGCCGTCACCTCAGCCACAACTGCCCCCGTCTGCCCGCCGATCGAGATCGTGGGTGAACTGTAGGGGCCGCCACTGACAATCGGCTCCGGCCTGCGCAAACAGAGAGGTCCGGACCCCTCGGAAGGGGTCCGGACCTCTCACCGTGCTAGATCTCGCCGCGCAGTTTCGCGAGGGCCTCCGCGAGAATGGCCTCGCCGTCCGCGTCGCTGCGCCGTTCCCGTACGTACGCGAGATGCGTTTTGTACGGTTCGATGCGGGGCGGGGCCGGCGGGTCGTCCCGGTCCTGTCCGGCCGGGAATCCGCAGCGCGGGCAGTCCCAGGTGTCCGGAACCTGCGCATCGCTGGCGAAGCTCGGCTGTGTCTCGTGCCCGTTGGAGCACCAGAAGGAGATGCGCAGACGGGGCGCGGACTCGCCGCGCTCCGCCTCACCCATCGGCCCCGCTCCGACCCGGCTTCCCCGGATCGCGTTGCCACTTGCCACGGTCGTAACTCCCTGCGTGATGGTGCTGCGAAGCGCCGTCGAGCGGCTTCGCGGCGGGCGCCCAGTCTCGAAAAGGCCCAACGCGCGTCCACTGACGGGAGTTACACCCCGGCGGCGGGACGCTGGGCCCATGATAGGCCGCGCCCGCCCCGGTGTACCGGAGACGACCGGTCAGCCGTTGAGCTTCATCAGGAGCGCGAGCACCACGATGAGCGCGAACCAGAT
Organism: Streptomyces sp. NPDC058663; assembly: GCF_042716745.1. Classification (NCBI taxonomy): domain Bacteria; kingdom Bacillati; phylum Actinomycetota; class Actinomycetes; order Kitasatosporales; family Streptomycetaceae; genus Streptomyces; species Streptomyces sp. NPDC058663. Next base: position 81,483 of record NZ_JBHXRV010000004.1, on the reverse strand, counting down.
CAGACCGATGACGATGGTGATCCGGTCGAGGTTGCGCTCGGCGACCGAGGACCCTCCGACGGAGGACTGCATGCCGCCGCCGAACATGTCGGAGAGGCCGCCGCCCTTCCCCTTGTGCATCAGAACCAGCAGCATCAGCAGCAGGCTGAATACGATCAGGGCGATCGAGAACCCCATAACCACGGCTGGACCAACTTCCTCGGATCTGGAAATGCAACGGGGCCGGTGGCTGGCCACCGGCCCCGTCAGAGTACGACGGATCGGCCCGTGGGCCTACTCGCTGCGGTACTACTGGTCGCGGAAGCGCACGATCTTGACGAACTCGTCGGCGTCCAGTGCGGCGCCGCCGACCAGCGCGCCGTCGACGTCCGGCTGGGCCATGATCGCGGCGACGTTGCCCGACTTGACCGAGCCGCCGTACTGGATGCGGACCTTGTCGGCCAGCTCCTGCGAGTACAGCTCGGCGAGCCGGCCGCGGATCGCGCCGCAGACCTCCTGGGCGTCCTCCGGTGTGGCGACCTCGCCGGTGCCGATGGCCCACACCGGCTCGTAGGCGATCACGATGGACTCGGCCTGCTCGGCCGGGATGTCCTTGAGGCCGCCGTCGACCTGGGCGAGGGTGTACTCGACCTGCTGGCCGGCCTTGCGGATGTCCAGGCCCTCGCCGACGCACATGATCGGGGTCACGCCGTGCTTGTAGGCGGCCTTCACCTTGGCGTTGACGACCTCGTCGGTCTCGTTGTGGTACTGGCGGCGCTCGGAGTGGCCGATCGCGACGTAGGCGCACTTGAACTTGGCCAGCATCGCGCCGGAGATCTCACCGGTGTACGCACCGGAGTCGTGCGCCGAGAGGTCCTGGGCGCCGTACTTGATCTTCAGCTTGTCGCCGTCGACCAGCGTCTGTACGGACCGCAGGTCGGTGAAGGGCGGCAGGACGGCGACCTCGCACGCGTCGAAGTCCTTGTCGGTCAGCGCGAAGGCGAGCTTCTGGACGTGGGCGATGGCCTCGAGGTGGTTGAGGTTCATCTTCCAGTTGCCCGCCATCAGCGGGGTACGGGTGGTGCTCATGTAAGGATCAGTCCTCCAGTGCGGCAAGTCCGGGAAGGGTCTTGCCCTCCAGGTATTCGAGGCTGGCGCCGCCGCCGGTCGAGATGTGACCGAAGGCGTTCTCGTCGAAGCCCAGGATGCGGACCGCGGCGGCGGAGTCGCCACCGCCGACGACCGTGAAGGCGTCGGAGTCCAGCAGCCCCTGGGCGACGGCTGCGGTGCCGCCCGCGTAGTCGGGGTGCTCGAAGACGCCCATCGGGCCGTTCCAGAAGACGGTGGCCGCGTCGGCGAGCTTCGCTGCGTACAGCTTGCGGGTCTCGGGGCCGATGTCCAGCCCCTCCTGGTCGGCGGGGATGGCGTCCGCGGCGACCGTGGCCGGGTTGGCCGGCTTCTTGCCCTTCAGGTCGGGGAACTCCGGGGAGACCAGGACGTCGACCGGCAGGACGAACTCGACGCCCTTCTTCTCGGCGCGCGCCAGGTATTCCAGGACGACCGGGACCTGGTCCTCCTGGAGCAGCGAGATGCCGACCTCGTGGCCCTGGGCCTTGAGGAAGGTGTACGCCATGCCGCCGCCGACCAGGATGCGGTCGGCCTTGTCCAGGAGGTGGTCGATCACGCCGAGCTTGTCGGAGACCTTCGCGCCGCCCAGGACGACGACGTACGGCCGCTGGACCTCGTCGGTGAGCTTCTTCAGGACGCCGACCTCGGTGGCGATCAGGTCGCCCGCCGCATGCGGCAGCCGGGCCGGGAGGTCGAAGACCGAGGCGTGCTTGCGGTGCACGGCGCCGAAGCCGTCGCCCACGTAGAGGTCGGCCAGCGCTGCCAGCTCGTCCGCGAACGCGCCGCGCTCGGCGTCGTCCTTGGACGTCTCGCCCGCGTTGAAGCGCAGGTTCTCCAGGACGGCGACCTGGCCGTCGGCGAGGCTCCCAACGGTGGCGCGGGCGGACTCGCCGACCGTGTCGGTGGCGAACGCGACGTCCGCACCGAGGAGTTCACCGAGCCGCGCGGCGGCGGGCGCGAGCGAGAACGCGGGGTCCGGGGCACCCTTGGGGCGGCCCAGGTGGGAGGCGACGATCACGCGCGCGCCGGCGGCGGCGAGCTTGGCGACGGTCGGCTGCACGGCGCGGATGCGGCCGTCGTCGGTGATCGTGGTGCCGTCGAGCGGCACGTTGAGGTCGGCGCGGACGAAGACCCGCTTGCCCTTGACCCCTTCGGCGAGAAGTTCGTCGATCGTCTTCATGAACAGTGCTCCTCGGAAGTGCTGGACGTGCGGCAGGGCCCGAACCGCGCTGCGCTGCGCCGCCCGAGCCCTGTCGCTCACATCATGGTGCTCTCAGTACTGGATCAGAGCTGACCGCCGACGAAGACGGTCAGGTCGACCAGGCGGTTCGAGTAACCCCACTCATTGTCGTACCAGCCGAGGATCTTCACCGTCTTGCCCTCCTGGACCATGGTCAGGGAGGAGTCGAAGGTGCAGGAGGAGGGGTCGCCCACGATGTCCGAGGACACGATGGGGTCCTCGGTGTACGTGAGGAAGCCGTGCAGGTCGCCGTCGTCGGCGGCCTTCTTGAACGCGGCGTTGACCTCGTCCTTGGTGACCTCGCGGCCGAGCTCGACGACCAGGTCGGTGGCCGACCCGGTCGGGACCGGCACGCGCATCGCGATGCCGTCGAGCTTGCCCTTGAGCTGCGGGAGGACCAGGGCGGTGGCCTTGGCGGCACCCGTCGTGGTCGGGATGATGTTCTCGGCCGCGGCGCGGGCGCGTCGCAGGTCCGAGTGCGGGAAGTCCAGGATGCGCTGGTCGTTGGTGTACGCGTGGACCGTCGTCATCAGGCCCTTGACCAGGCCGAAGTTCTCGTCGAGAACCTTGGCCATCGGCGCCACGCAGTTGGTGGTGCAGGAGGCGTTGGAGATGACGTGGTGCTGGGACGCGTCGTACTTGTCCTGGTTGACACCCATCACGATGGTGATGTCCTCGTCCTTGGCCGGAGCCGAGATGAGGACCTTCTTCGCGCCGCCGGCGATGTGCTTCTCGGCGTCGGCCTTCTTGGTGAAGATGCCGGTCGACTCGATGACGATGTCGACCCCCAGCTGACCCCAGGGAATGTCGGCCGGGTTGCGCTCGGACAGCACCTTGATGGTGTGGCCGTCGACGGTGATGGTGTCCTCCGTGTGCGACACCTCGGCCTTGAGACGGCCCAGGATGGTGTCGTACTTCAGGAGGTGCGCGGTGGTCGCGGTGTCACCCAGGTCGTTGACAGCCACGATCTCGATGTCCGCACCCTGCTCCAGCAGCGCCCGGAAGTAGTTGCGCCCGATGCGGCCGAAGCCGTTGATGCCTACGCGGATCGTCACGAACCGATCTCCTCGTTGGTACGCCGGGTTTCGACGCCACGGCGAAGCTTGTATGGGATGTCCCCGACCGCCTCCGACCCTACCTCTCCGTAGACCTTGACGTCGCATCGAGTGGGTCCGAGTCAGGTCCCGATGCGGGCCGACGACCCGTACTCCCCAGTAATCCAGCGGGGTGTACGGGTCGTCGGGACCTTCGCCCCCACTACCGTGAGTGACCATCAGGAGGGGAGCTTGACATCAGATGAGCGGGGTGGAGCTCACCCCTTGATGCTCTTCAGCGCCTTCTCCAGGATCCTGGCGCGTTGTCCGGCGTCCGGGACGTGCTCCAGGCCGAAGCCGAGGAGTGCGGTGTCACGCGTGGTGATGGCCGCGTACGTCTGGAAGAGCTCTCCGGTACGGGCCCACGGGGACTCCACGGCCGGGCTGCCCGCGGGCGCGGCGCCCGGCGTCCAGACGCCCAGCGAGGTCTCGAAGCCCTCGGTCTCCCTGTCGGCGCCGCCGACGGAGAGCCGCGTGTCGTCGAGGAACACCCCGCGGCCGAGGTCACTGGGGTCGGTGAGGTAGCTCAGCGACAGCTCGACCTTCTTGCCCGCGTAGGCACTCAGGTCGAAGGAGACCGGCTTCCAGCCTGCCGAGGAACCGGTGAAGCTGTTCCACGAGCCGGAGGTGCCGGTCGCCGTGCAGCCCGCGTCCGAGCGCGTCAGGTAGTGCGTCAGGAAGGGGTGGGCGTCCATGAAGAAGCCCTGGTCGCACTGGGTCGGCACGGTGTTCCTGGTGGCGCCGCCCGCCTCGGGGAGGGTGGTCCAGTCCTCGGCGCCCGCGGTGTGGGCCTCCAGGACGGCGTGGTCGTAGCCGTTCTCGGTGTTCCAGTTGAGGGCGGCCTTCAGGGTGGGCCGGTCGGCCGCGCTCACCCCGGTGAGGTCGACGGTGCGGGTCAGTCGCTTGTACTGGCCGCTCTGGCTGGTCGCGGAGGCCATCCAGGAGCCCTGGTAGGGGGCGTACGGGTTGTTGATGCCGGTGTAGCGGCCCGCCTGGGCGCTCTTGAACTGCGGGAACTGCGCGGCCGGCAGCGAGTCGGAGGTGACGAGGTAGGCGCCCGCGGTGTCCAGCGGGTTGCCGGGCGCCGCGGTCAGCGGGGTGGTGGCGCCGGCGAGCCCGCCGGCTCCGGCGAAGCCCGTGGCGCCGGGGGCGTTGGTCCTGCCGTACGCACCGAGGTAGTACTGGCTGAAGTCGTCGGTCAGGGCCGGGCCGAGCTGGGCCGCGCCGCCCGTCTTCTCACCGGCCTCGACCAGCTTGCCGCCCTCGTTGAGGTACTGGCGCAGCTGGTACTGGGTCGGGCCGCCGGGGGTGTGCGCGCCGGTGTAGTGGACGACCGAGTCGAAGTGGCCGAGGACGCCCAGGGAGTGCGGGGCGCCCTGGGTGGCGACGTCCCAGACGGTGGCGGAGCGGCCGTTGGCCCGCAGGGCGTCCACGTACTTCTGGACCTGGGTCGCGGGGGCGCCCTCCTCGGCGACCACCAGGTGCGCGGCCTTGGGGCGCTCGGCGAGGGTGTAGGTGAAGTGCTCGCTGGAGGTGGGCTTTCCGGCCTTGGTCCGCCCGGTGAACCAGACCTCGACCTTGTCGCCGGGCCTGCCGTCCTGGACCTTGGCGCGGTAGTCGTCGAAGTAGGTGTTGTCCTCGTCGCCGTAGCGCAGGCCGCCGTCCCAGGCCTTCAGCGCCTGGTCGTGGACCTTGCCGCCGTTGACGCGGTACCTGAGCTCCTTGTCGCGCACCGACTTGCGGACGGTGACATTGACCTCCTGGTCCTTGTCACGGGCGTACGAGGCGGTGAACGGGTCGAGCGTGAAGTCGGGGGCGTCGATGCCGACGGAGGAGACCGGCTGGTCCGGGGTGAGCGAGGTCTGTGCGACGGAGAGCGCGAACGGGACGTTCTTGGCGAACTCCTGCTGGATCAGTTTCTCGTCGTCGGGGAAGTTGAAGCCCGACATGCAGTCGCGGGCGTTCCACCGGTCGTTCGGGTCGAGGTCGGAGATCGTCTGGCAGGTCGACATCTCGGGGGTGAACATCTTGATGCCGTTGATGTTGCCCGCGTGGCCGTCTGCCTCGCCGTTGGTGACGTACAGCTCGGAGGAGACCTGAGGGTAATAGCCGGGGACCGCCGAGTTCTCCGGGGTGCCCGCGAGGGCCTTGAGGGCCACGTCGTCGGGGGTCGGGGTGGCGACCTGCCAGCCGACGCCGTAGAGCAGCAGTTCGGCGGCGGAGTGGTAGTTGATCGCGTACTTGAAGCCGATGCGCTTCTGGAAACGGTCGAGGGCGAGCGTCTCGGGCTCGGACATCGCCGCGGGGCCGCGGTAGGTCTGGTCGGCGGGATCGGGCGAGGAACCCTCGTTGTCGTAGCCCCACTTGTAGGCGAAGTTCCGGTTGAGGTCGATGCCGTCGCCGGCGTCGATGCGTCCGGAGCCGTTGGTGTCGCGGAGGTTCTTGCGCCACAGCCGGACGTTGCGGTCGGCCGGGGCGGTGTGGGTGTAGTCGTAGCCGTCCGGGTTGGCGGACAGCACGAACCACAGTTCGCTCCTGTCGACCAGTTTGGTGATCTGCGCGTCCTTGCCGTACCCGTTCACGTAGTGGTGCATCAGGCGCCGGGTCATCTCCGGGGTGATCCACTCCCGGGCGTGCTGGTTGGACAGGTAGAGCGTGGCGGGCTTGGAGCCGTCGGCGCTCGCGCGGGCGTTCTTGGTGAGCTTGAGGGCCAGGATGTCCTTGCCCTGGACCGTCTTGCCGAGGGACACGACCTTGGCCAGGGCGGGGTTGGCCTGGGCGACGGCGAGCAGTTCCTCCTGGAGGCCGCCCTTGCCGCTGTACGGCCGGAACACCCCGTCGCCGTCGGCGGCCGCGCGCGCCCTGGCCGGGGACACCCGGTGCTCGCTGATGTCGACGCCCTGGGCGCGCAGTGCGGCGGCCTTCTTCTCGGGGAGGATCAGCTCGACGGTGGCGGTGCCCTTGGCCGGCACCTGTTCGCTCAGCTCGTGGGCGTCGGTGCCCGCCCTGAGCAGCAGTGGCACCTGGGCCTGGGTGACGGTGGCATTCCACACCGAGACGTGGTCGCCGCCCGCGGCGGCGTTGTCGGCGGGCTGCGCCTGGGCCGCGGGTACCACGGCGGCTCCGGCTATCAGCAGTGAAGAAGCGGCGAGGATGGATCTCGCTCTGCGTCTCATGTGCCCCCCTTGCTGTTGACTGTCACGAGAGTGAACAGACGTCAGAGTCGTGAGCATTCATGGCCACGTCAAGAGCAGATCGGGCAGACAAAGAAGCTGCCCCTGTCACCCAACTGGGCACCAGGGGCAGCCGGTTAAAACGGAATCACAAGCTCCGATGCGGTGGAGCGCTGCGGGGCGCGGGCTCGGCGCTGCCGCTCACGGACGCGGAGCCCTGCGGGTCCACGTGCTCGCCGGTTCACGTACTCGTGGCCGTGCCCTGCCGGTTCACGCGCTCGTGACCCTGCCGGTTCACGTGCTCGTGACCATGCCGTTCGCCATTCCGCCGCTCAGGTTGGCGGCCATGCTCTGGGCGAGGCCCTTGGCCATTTCCTCTTCGATCTCCTCGGTCATGTCCTCGGTCAGATTGCACTCCGTGCCGGGGATGCCGAGGTCCTGGGCCCGCTTGTCCGCCATGGCGAGGAGCCGGCGGATACGGCCCGCGACCGCGTCCTTGGTGAGCGGCGGGTCGGCGAGCGCGCCCAGTTCCTCCAGGGACGCCTGCTTGTGCTCCATGCGCAGCCGGCCGGCCGCGGCGAGGTGCTCGGGCACCTCCTCGCCGAGGATCTCCAGGGCGCGCTGCACCCGGGCGCCCGCGGCGACCGCAGCCCGCGCGCTGCGGCGCAGGTTGGCGTCGTCGAAGTTGGCGAGCCGGTTGGCCGTGGCGCGGACCTCGCGGCGCATCCGCCGCTCCTCCCAGGCCAGCACCGACTCGTGCGCGCCGAGCCGGGTCAGCAGGGCGCCGATCGCGTCGCCGTCGCGTACGACGACCCGGTCCACGCCGCGCACCTCGCGCGCCTTGGCGCCGATGGAGAGCCGGCGGGCCGCGCCGACCAGCGCGAGCGCCGCCTCGGGGCCGGGGCAGGTCACCTCCAGGGAGGAGGAGCGGCCCGGCTCCGTGAGGGAGCCGTGCGCGAGGAACGCGCCGCGCCAGGCCGCCTCGGCGTCACAGGTCGCCCCGGAGACCACCTGCGGGGGCAGACCCCGGATGGGGCGTCCGCGGCCGTCCACGAGCCCGGTCTGGCGCGCCAGCTGATCGCCGCCGGCCACCACCCGTACGAGATAGCGCGAGCCCCTGCGCAGACCGCTGGGGGCCATCACCACCAGCTCCGAGCTGTGCCCGAAGATCTCCAGAATGTCCTTCTTGAGCCTGCGTGCCGCGTAGCTCGTGTCCAGCTCCGCCTCGATCACGATGCGCCCGCTCACCAGGTGCAGGCCGCCCGCGAACCGGAGGATCGCCGAGACCTCTGCCTTTCTGCAGCAGGTCCGGGTGACGGGAAGCCGGGAAATCTCGTCCTTCACCGCTGCCGTCATCGCCATGGGCCGATCCTTCCATGCATCCGAAAAATACGGTCGTACGCGGCTGCCAGGAGCTCCGGGTCGTGCTGGGGGGCTCCGTCGGGCCGGGCCACCGGCGCCAGCTCGACCGTCGCACCGAACCGTTTCGCGGCTTCGGCGAGTGAGGGAAGGTCGGGCACGGCGGCCTGGTCGGCCAGCACCACGTCGAAGGCGAGTTTAGGGGCGTGTCGGGCCAAAACCTCCAAATGACGTTGCGGTGAAAAGCCCTCGGTTTCGCCCGGCTGGGGTGCCAGATTGAGGGACAGAATCCGCCTCGCCTTGGTCTCCACCAGGGCATCAAGCAGTTCCGGCACCAGCAGGTGGGGGATCACCGAGGAGAACCAGGAACCGGGTCCGAGAACCACCCAGTCGGCGTCAAGAACCGCCGCCACCGCCTCCGGAACGGCAGGCGGATCGTGCGGTACGAGGTGCACCGACTGGACCTCGCCGGGGGTGAGCGCGACTGTCGCCTGCCCCCGTACGGTGTCGACGTCGTCCGGGCGGCCGGGGTCGTGGCCCCGTACCAGCGCCTGGAGCTCCAGCGGCACCGCCGACATCGGCAGCACGCGCCCCTGGGCTCCGAGGAGCCTGCCGACCAGGTCCAGCGCCTGGACGTGGTCGCCCAGCTGCTCCCACAGAGCGACGATCAGCAGGTTGCCCACCGCGTGCTCGTGCAGATCGCCCTTGGACTGGAAGCGGTGCTGGATCACCCGGGACCAGGTCTGGCCCCAGTCGTCGTCCCCGCACAGCGCCGCGAGGGCCTTGCGCAGGTCGCCGGGGGGCAGTACGCCCAGCTCCTCCCGGAGCCGGCCGCTGGAGCCGCCGTCGTCGGCGACGGTGACGACGGCGGTCAGGTCGCCCGTGATGCGCCGCAGCGCGGCGAGCGAGGCGGACAGGCCCATGCCGCCGCCGAGGGCGACGACCTTGGGCGTGGCGCCGCGCCTGCCGCGTGCGGCGCGCGGGGACGGCTGGCCGCCGAGCGCGGAGGTGACCCTGCGCAGACGGTGCAGCCGGACGGTGCGGTTGGTCACTCGCGCCCCATGTCCCGGTGTACGAGGACGGTCTCGACGCCCTCGGAGGCGAGGCGCGCGGCGAGCTTCTCCGACATGGCCACCGAGCGGTGCTTGCCGCCGGTGCAGCCGACCGCGATGGTGACGTACCGCTTGCCCTCGCGGCGGTAGCCGGTGGCGATCAGCTGGAGAAGCTCGGTGTACCGGTCCAGGAACTCCTTGGCGCCCGGCTGGTTGAAGACGTACCCGGACACCTCCTCGTTGAGGCCGGTGAAGGGGCGCAGCTCGGGGACCCAGTGCGGGTTGGGCAGGAAGCGGCAGTCCACGACGAGGTCGGCGTCGACGGGCAGGCCGTACTTGTAGCCGAACGACATGACGGTGGCGCGCAGCTCCGGCTCCTCGTCGCCGGCGAACTGGGCGTCCATCTTGGCGCGCAGTTCGTGGACGTTGAGGCTGGAGGTGTCGATCACCAGGTCGGCGTCGCCGCGCAGCTCGCGCAGCAGGTCGCGCTCGGCGGCGATGCCGTCGGTGATCCGGCCGTCGCCCTGGAGGGGGTGCGGGCGGCGGACCGACTCGAAGCGGCGGACCAGGGCGTCGTCGGAGGACTCCAGGAAGACGATGCGCCTCGTCACGCCCTTGGCGTCGAGGTCGGCGAGGGACTCGCGGAGGTTGTCGAAGAAGCGGCGGCCGCGGACGTCGACGACGACGGCGATGCGGGCCACGTTGCCCTGGGAGCGGGCGCCGAGCTCCACCATGGTGGGGATCAGCGCGGGTGGCAGGTTGTCGACGACGAACCAGCCGAGGTCCTCCAGGCACTTCGCGGCGGTGCTGCGGCCCGCCCCGGACATGCCGGAGATGATGACCAGCTCGGGGATGGGCGTCTCGGCCGGCTCGGCGGTCTCCCGCGTCGTGCCCGTACTCACGTGTGCTCCGTCTCGGTCTTGATCCTGGTCGCGGTCGCGGTCCGGGTCATGTTCTTGGCGCTGTTCGGTCATCGCTACTGCCCCCGTTCTCCGACGGGACCACCGCGGGTGCGGTTGCCTCGTCGTCTTCAATGATCTCTCCTGTCGCCGTGTTCACGGCAGGTGCGGCCGGGGCCGCGCTCGCGAGGGTGGCGGCCACGGTCTCGGCGGTCTTGCGTCCGATGCCGGGAACCTCGCAGATCTGGTCAATTGTGGCGGACCTGAGCCTCTTCACCGAACCGAAGTGCTTGAGCAGTGCCTGTTTGCGGCTCTCGCCGAGGCCCGGGACCTCGTCGAGAGGGCCGGCGCGGAAGCGCTTGGCCCGTTTGCTGCGCTGGTAGGCGATCGCGAAGCGGTGGGCCTCGTCGCGCACCCGCTGCAGGAGGTAGAGGCCCTCGCTGCTGCGGGGCAGGACCACCGGGTCGTCCTCGCCGGGCAGCCAGACCTCTTCGAGCCGCTTGGCGAGGCCGCAGACGGCGACGTCGTCGATGCCCAGTTCGTCCAGCGCCCGCTTGGCCGCCGCGACCTGCGGCTGTCCGCCGTCGACGACGACGAGCTGCGGCGGGTAGGCGAACCGCTTGGGCCTGCCCTCCTCGTCCGCCTCCTGCGCGGGGACCTCTCCCCCGGGCACCTGCGCCTGCTCCTGCCCGTCCTGACCGGCGGCGACCCACTCCCCGGTGCGCTCCTTCGCCTGGAGGTAGCGCTTGAACCGGCGGCCGATCACCTCGTGCATCGACCGGACGTCGTCCTGCCCCTCGAAGCTCTTGATCTCGAAGCGCCGGTACTCGCTCCTGCGGGCCAGACCGTCCTCGAAGACCACCATGGAGGCCACGACGTCGTCCCCCTGGAGGTGGGAGATGTCGAAGCACTCGATGCGCAGCGGTGCACCGTCGAGTCCGAGGGCGTCGGCGATCTCCTCCAGCGCGCGGGAGCGGGTGGTGAGGTCGGAGGCCCGTTTCGTCTTGTGCAGGATCAGGGCCTGCTGGGCGTTGCGCTGGACCGTGGCCATCAGGTCCTTCTTGTCGCCGCGCTGCGGGATGCGCAGCGAGACCTGGGAGCCCCTGCGGCCGCTGAGCCACTGGTTGACGGCGGCGGCGTCCTCGGGGAGCGCGGGAACGAGCACCTCCTTGGGCACGGCGTCGCCCTTCTCCTCGCCGTACAGCTGCTGGAGGGCGTGCTCGACGAGGCCGGCCGTGTCGACGTTCTCGACCTTGTCGGTGACCCAGCCGCGCTGGCCGCGCACGCGTCCGCCGCGTACGTGGAAGATCTGCACGGCGGCCTCCAGCTCGTCCTCCGCGAGGGCGATGAGGTCGGCGTCGGTGGCGTCGTTGAAGACGATCGCGTTCTTCTCCAGGGCGCGCCTGAGTGCCCCTATGTCGTCGCGGAGGCGGGCGGCCTTCTCGTACTCCATGTCCTCGGCGGCGATCATCATCTGCTGCTCGATGCGCTGGAGGTAGGTGCCCGTGCGCCCGGCCATGAAGTCGCAGAAGTCCTCGGCGAGTTCGCGGTGCTCCTCGGGGGTGACGCGGCCGACGCAGGGGGCGGCGCACTTGCCGATGTAGCCGAGCAGGCAGGGGCGGCCGGTGCGGGCGGCGTTCTTGAACACCCCGGCGGAGCAGGTGCGGACGGGAAAGACCCGGAGCATCAGGTCGACGGTCTCGCGGATCGCCCAGGCGTGTCCGTACGGGCCGAAGTAGCGGACGCCCTTCTTCTTGGGGCCGCGCATGACCTGGACGCGCGGGAACTCCTCGTTCATGGTCACCGCGAGGGACGGATAGCTCTTGTCGTCGCGGTACTTGACGTTGAACCGGGGGTCGTACTCCTTGATCCAGGAGTACTCCAGCTGGAGCGCCTCGACCTCGGTGGAGACGACCGTCCATTCGACGGACGCGGCGGTGGTCACCATCGTGCGGGTGCGCGGGTGGAGGTTCGCCAGGTCCTGGAAGTACGAGGAGAGCCGCGGGCGCAGGCTCTTCGCCTTGCCGACGTAGATCACCCGGCGGTGCTCGTCGCGGAATTTGTAGACCCCCGGCGAGTCGGGGATCTGGCCCGGCTTGGGACGGTAGCTGGAGGGGTCTGCCATGTCGCACAGCCTACTTGCGGGCACTGACAGCCGGGGTGCCCCGGGTGGGGCACCCCGGCTGTTCACACGGGTGCGGTGCGGCCGTCCTTCACGACTGCCCGCGACGGCGCAGGGTGTCCGTCACGGCTGCTCGCGACGGCGCAGGCGTACGACGGCGAAGCCCGCGAGGGCGAGCAGGGCCGCTCCCCCTACGGCAGCCAGGGGCGCGCCGTGGGCGGTGGCTGTGCGGGTGGGCGGTGCCTCAGCGGCGGTACCCGGGGCCGGTGCCTGGGCGGCGGTACCGGTGGCCGGTGCCTGGGCGGCGGTTCCCTGGGGCTGCTGTGCGTAGCCTCCGGCCTTGCCCTGCTCGGCGTAGGCGGAGCCGGGGAGCTTGTCGGCGTACGCGGCCCGCACCCGCTGCCCGTAGGCGGCGAGGGTGGTGCCCCGGGCGCCGACCGCGCGGGTGGCGTCCTCGTCGAGCGGCAGCACGCGCCGCGCGTCGGCGACGTACCAGGCGTCGATCTGGGGTTCGCGGAAGACGGTGCCGCCGGGGAGCTTGCGGACGCCGTCGGCGGCGTAGCGGGTCTCGTCGTCGCCGGTGGCGATGTTCACCACCTGCCACGTGCCCTGGAGGGGGGCTGTCCACAGGGACGCCTTCCGCCCGTCGGCGGCGACGGCCGTGGAGGCCATGAACTCCAGCTGGGCGACCGGGGCGCCCGGCCTGCCCGCGACGAACGCCGGGGACAGTGTGTTGACCTCGACGGCACCGGCCCGCACCTGCGGAGCGGCGGCGCCGCGTGCGAGGGCGCCGTCCCTGGCGAAGAAGCGGGCGAGGGTGTCGAGGGTGGCGGGGGCGGTGGCGGCCTTCTCGGCCGCCGCCCTGTCGGGCCTGGGCGTGGGCTGTTCGGCGGCGCCCGCCTCGGCCGCGGCGCCGAGCAGGAGAGTGGCGGTGACGGCGGCGACCGCGGCGGATCCGAAGTGGGAGGTCATCCTCGTCACGCCCCGATCTTGTAGAGCGAGTGGGTCCAGGAGAAGGAGTTGTTGTTCACGTACCAGGCGTGCGAGGCCCAGTTGTAGCGGTCGCTGGTCTGCCACGGGTCGCCCCAGTAGACCCAGCTGTTGGCGGTGTCGTACCCGTAGATGACGTGCATGTGCCCGCCGCCCGAGGACCACTGGATGCGGGTCTCGACCGGACGGTCGGCGGTGATCTCGTTCTGCACGGTGGTGTACCGCAGATAGCCGGTGACGTACGAGCCGGGGTTGACGCCCGCCCAGTCGAGGCCGTTCTGGACGTTGCCGAGGGTGGCCTGGTTGTTGGGGCAGGCGGTGTTCTGGCTGCGGCCGAAGGCGGCGTTGCAGAACTGGTTCTGGCTGTACTTCTTGCCGAACCAGGAGGCGATGGTGTTTCCGCCCGCCGCCCAGCACCAGTTGGTCTTCTCCTGGGCCTGCATGGTGATGTTGAGGCGCTTGGCGGCCAGCAGCGGGGCCTGCCGGCCGGTCTGGACGCCGTCCTGTGCGGCGGCTTTCGGGGCGGCGGGGTCGACGGCGGGGGTGGGGGCGGCGGTGGGGGCCGCGGCCGCTGTCGCCGTGGGGACGGCGAGCAGGGTCGCGGTGGCGAGAGCGGCCAGGGTGAGCCGTCTCTTGTACGGGTTGCGCATCGCGTTCCTCCCGAGGCGGGGTGGGGGCCTCCCCCGCTCCGGCGAGCCTGAGCGGGGGAGGGCCGGAGGAGCGCGTCCGGACGCTGTTGAGGAGCATCGGGTGTTGTCGGGTGCAGGTCAACACGCTTCAATGCGGGATGACGCGGTGCTGTGAACGGGGTGGCCGGGATGTGAACGGCCCGCTCCCGCCCAGCAGCCCGCTTCGCCGACGGCGGCAGGCCGGTGCGGTGTGCCGCCGTGAATGTTCACCGCCACCCAAGGAGCTGTGATGCGGCAGCACCCGTCGCCGGACACCCGCCCTCCCGCACCGGCACCCGCCCCGCACGAACCCGCACGGGCCCCCGACGAACCGGCGGCCGCCCCCCACCCGCCGGCCGGCACGACGCACGGACCGGCGGGGGCGGAGCGGGGGGCGGCGGGGGCTGGGCGGGTGCCCGCGGGGGCGGCCGGGCGGGTGCCCGCGGGGGCGGCCGGGCGGGTGTCTGGCGGGGCCGGGCGGGAGGCTGGCGGGGCCGGGCGGGAGGCTGGCGGGGCCGGGCGGGAGGCTGGCGGGGCCGGGAGCTCGCCCACCGGGGCTGGGCACGTGCCCGGAGCGGCGTCCCGCCCCCCTGCCCAGGCCGTCCGTAGCCCCGGCAGGGCCGCCGACCTCGAACTGCTGCTGCGCACCGGGCCGTTCCACCTGGCGCTGCGAGCGGCGCTGGCACTGCGCGGGCTGCCGCTGCAGCGGGTGCAGCACCATCTCGCGGGCCGGGGCGTCAGGGTGGGGGTGACCAGTCTGAGCTACTGGCAGCAGGGAGCGCGCCGCCCGCAGCGCCCCGAATCGCTACGGGCCGTACGGGAGCTGGAGGCGGTGCTGAAGCTGCCCGCCGAGTCGCTGGTACGGCTGCTGGCGGCGGAGGGTCCGGGAGGCGATTCCGAACGGCCCGCGACACGGTCCTACCGGGCGCTGGTAGAGGCGTCGGGGTCGGTGGAACGACTGCTGGCGGAACTGGAGTCGCCGCAGGACGGCGGGCTGCACACGGTCGGCCACCACGAGCGGGTCCGGATCGGCCCGGACCGGGCGCTGGTGGGACGCGACTCGCAGCAGGTCGTACGGGCGCACCGGGACGGCATCGACCGCTACCTGGCCATCCATCACGGCGATCCCGGCTGCGACCCGGCTCGGGTGGTGGTGCGGGCGGGCGAGAACTGCCGTACGGGGCGGGTGCGCTGGCAGCGCGACACCGGGGTGGTGATCGCGGAACTGCTCTTCGACGCACGGCTGCGGGCCGGGGACACGTACCTCTTCGGGTACGGCTTCGAGGACGGCACCGGCGGGCCGAGCGGTGAGTACGTACGCGGCTTCAGCTTCGCGGGCGGGCAGTACGTGCTCCAGGTGCGCTTCGACGAAGCGGCCCTGCCGGTACGCTGCCGCCGCTTCGCCCAGACCTCGGCCGCGTCGCCCCGCACGTCACGCCAGAACCTGACCCTGAGCGGACGGCACGGAACGGTGCACTTCGTGGAACAAGGGGTGCGGCCGGGGATCCTGGGGGTGGACTGGGACTGGGAGTAGGGGGCGAGGGGGGCGTGCCTGGCTGGGCGTGCCTGGCTGGGCGTGCCTGGCGTGGAGTGCCTGGCTGGGCTGGGCGCGCCCGGCGGGGCTGGTCGCGCTGGGTTCCCCGCTGCTCCCCCGTAGCCCCCCGGCCGGGGTCAGGCGTCCGGGCCTGCGATCAGTTTGCCGTCCTTGACCTTGACCGGGACGGCGGGCAGCGGGGCGGTGGCCGGGCCCTTGAGCGCCTTGCCGGTGGTGACGTCGAACCTGCTGCCGTGGCAGGGGCAGTTGCCCTCGTTGGCCTCGATCTTGTCCAGAACGCAGCCGGCGTGGGTGCACTGGGCACTGAACGCCTTGTAGTCGCCCTTCGCGGGGCAGCTGACGATCAGCCGCTGTTCGCGGTACAGCTTGGCGCCGCCGACCGGGACGGCGGTCGCCTCGCCGAGGTCGACCGGGGCGGTGGGGGTCGGCGTCTCGGCGTGTCCGAGCTTGGACTCGGTGGAGCACGCGGCCACACCCAGGCCGGCCGCGCCGGCGAGCGCGGCGCCCTTCAACACGGTGCGGCGGGGGGTGGGCTGGCCGGACATGGTGTCTCCCGTGGTACGAGGGGGTGGTGGCGCGGGTGGGTCGACGCGACCGGGGTCGACGATACCGGGGCGGGGGCGTTGCTTGGGGTGCGGGTCTGCCTCACGGTGCGCCCGTCAGGGGTGCGGGGCTGTGTCACTGTGCGGCTCCGCCGCGCGGGCGCGGCCTGCCACTCCGTGCCCCGTTAGGGGCGCGGGGAACTGCGCGGCCAGCCACACTCCACCCGCACACCCCCACCCACCCCTGGCCGGGCTGCCACCCCGGGGTCCGGGGCGGAGCCACCCGCGCGGCGGAGCCGCAAGGTGTCACAGTCGGGAAGGGGCGGGGTGGGGTGAAGCCCCGCGCAGCGGACCACTCCGGGGCCGGAGCGGAACCTTGGCGGCGGAGCCGGGGTCGGGCGGGGCAGGTGCACGGCTCCGCCGGGGGCCGCCCCCTTGCCCGCCCGTCCCGCCCCCGGGGGGCGGCCCCGCCGCCCGAGGAGTCGGGGCAATCAGGGCGGCCCCGCCGCCCGAGGGGCAAGGGTGCGGCCCCGCCGCCCGAGGGGGCGGTGGGGCCGGGTGGAGGAGGGGGCTTCGTCAGCGGGTAGTTTTTTTGGCGGGGGCCTTCTTGGCCACCTTCTTGGCCGGCGCCGCCGACTTCACCGAGGCGGACTTGGCGGACGTGGCGGCCGCCACCTTCTTCACCGGCGCCGTCTTCTTGGCAACCGCCGCCTTCCGCGCAGGAGCCTTCCGCACCGCCGGTGTCGCATCGCTGATCCGGCTCGGGTCCAGGATGTCCCGCAGGAACTTGCCGGTGTGGCTGGCGGCCACCCCCGCGACCTCCTCCGGGGTGCCCTCGGCGACCACCAGGCCGCCGCCCTTGCCGCCCTCGGGGCCCATGTCGACGACCCAGTCGGCCGTCTTGATCACATCGAGGTTGTGCTCGATGACGATCACCGAGTTCCCCTTCTCGACCAGGCCCTCCAGGATCTTGATGAGCTTGCTGATGTCCTCGAAGTGCAGGCCGGTGGTCGGCTCGTCGAGGATGTAGACGCTCCGCCCGGAGGACCGCTTCTGGAGTTCGGCCGCCAGCTTGACGCGCTGCGCCTCACCGCCGGAGAGGGTGGTCGCGGCCTGGCCGAGGCGTACGTATCCGAGGCCGACCTCGTTGAGGGTCTGGAGGTAGCGGGCGATCGAGGTGACCGGTTCGAAGAAGGCGAGTGCCTCCTCGATCGGCATGTTGAGCACCTCGGCGATGTTCTTGCCCTTGTAGTGCACTTCGAGGGTCTCGCGGTTGTACCGCGCGCCGTGGCACACCTCGCACGGGACGTAGACGTCCGGCAGGAAGTTCATCTCGATCTTGATGGTGCCGTCACCGGAGCAGTTCTCGCAGCGGCCGCCCTTGACGTTGAAGGAGAAACGGCCCTGCTGGTAGCCCCGTACCTTCGCCTCCGTGGTCTCCGCGAACAGCTTGCGGATCTTGTCGAAGACGCCGGTGTAGGTCGCCGGGTTGGACCGCGGAGTGCGGCCGATCGGTGACTGGTCGACGTGCACGACCTTGTCGAGGAGGTCGTCGCCCGCCACGCGCGTGTGCCGGCCGGGAACGCTGCGCGCCCCGTTCAGCTCGCGGGCCAGGTGCGTGTAGAGGATGTCGTTGACCAGCGTCGACTTGCCGGATCCGGATACCCCGGTGACGGCGGTGAGGACCCCCAGCGGGAAGGACACGTCGATGTCCCGCAGGTTGTTCTCGCGGGCGCCGTGCACGACGAGGCGGCGCGCCGGGTCGATGGGGCGGCGTACGTCCGGGGTCGGGATGGCCCGCTTGCCGGAGAGGTACTGGCCGGTGATCGACTCCTTGTTGGCGAGCAGCCCCTTCATTGAGCCGCTGTGCACCACCTTGCCGCCGTGCTCACCGGCGCCGGGGCCGATGTCGACGATCCAGTCGGCCACCTTCATGGTGTCCTCGTCGTGCTCGACGACGATCAGGGTGTTGCCCATGTCGCGCAGCCGTACCAGCGTCTCGATGAGGCGGTGGTTGTCGCGCTGGTGCAGTCCGATGGACGGCTCGTCCAGGACGTAGAGCACGCCGACCAGGCCGGAGCCGATCTGGGTGGCGAGGCGGATGCGCTGTGCCTCGCCGCCGGAGAGGGAGCCCGCCGGGCGGTTCAGCGAGAGGTAGTCGAGGCCGACGTCGACGAGGAAGCGCAGCCGCTCGTTGACCTCCTTGAGCACCCGCTCGGCGATCTTCTTGTCGCGGGCGTTGAGGGTGAGCTTGAGGAGGAACTCGGCGCACTCGCTGATCGACATCGCGGAGACCTCAGCGATGGACTTCTCCATCACGGTGACCGCGAGGACGAGCGGCTTGAGGCGGGTGCCTTCGCAGGTCGGGCAGGGCACCTCGCGCATGTACCCCTCGAAGCGCTCGCGACTGGAGTCGCTGTCGGACTCCGCGTGCCGCCGCTTCACGAACGGGAGCGCCCCCTCGAAGGAGGTGGTGTAGGCGCGCTCGCGCCCGTACCGGTTGCGGTAGCGGACCTCGATCTGCGTCTTGTGGCCGTTCAGCAGGGCCTTCCTGGCGCGCAGCGGGAGTCCCGCCCAGGGCATCTGCGTACTGAAGCCCAGTTCGCTCGCCAGGGCGTTGATCAGGCGGGCGAAGTAGTCCTTGGTGTGGCCGTGCGACCACGGGTGGATGGCGCCCTCGTCGAGGGACTTCTCCGGGTCGGGGACGATCAGCTCCGCGTCGACCTCCATCCTCGTGCCGATGCCGGAGCAGTCGGGGCAGGCGCCGAAGGGAGAGTTGAAGGAGAACGAGCGCGGTTCCAGCTCCTCGAACGACAGGTCGTCGTACGGGCAGTAGAGGTGCTCGGAGTACATCCGCTCGCGGTCGGGGTCGTCCGCTTCGAGGTCCACGAAGTCGAGAATGACCATGCCGCCGGCGAGGCCGAGGGCGGTCTCCACCGAGTCGGTCAGCCGGCGCTTGGCGCTGTCCTTGACGGTGAGACGGTCGACGACCACCTCGATGGTGTGCTTCTCCTGCTTCTTGAGCGTGGGCGGCTCGCTGAGCTGGATGGTCTCGCCGTCGACCCTGGCCCGGCTGAACCCCTTGGTCTGGAGTTCGGCGAACAGGTCGACGAACTCGCCCTTGCGCTCGCGGACCAGCGGCGAGAGCACCTGGAAGCGGCTGCCCTCGGGCAGCTCCAGGACCTTGTCGACGATGGCCTGCGGGGACTGCCGGGAGATCGGCCGGCGGCACTCCGGACAGTGCGGCTTGCCGATCCTGGCGAAGAGCAGCCGGAGGTAGTCGTAGACCTCGGTGATCGTGCCGACCGTCGAGCGCGGGTTGCGCGAGGTCGACTTCTGGTCGATGGAGACCGCCGGCGAGAGGCCCTCGATGAAGTCGACGTCCGGCTTGTCCATCTGGCCGAGGAACTGCCGGGCGTAGGAGGACAGCGACTCGACGTAGCGGCGCTGCCCCTCGGCGAAGATCGTGTCGAACGCGAGGGACGACTTGCCCGAGCCGGAGAGCCCCGTGAACACGATGAGGGAGTCGCGGGGAAGGTCGAGCGAGACATTCTTGAGGTTGTGCTCGCGAGCGCCACGAACGATGAGACGGTCGGCCACGCCGGTCCGCACCTTTCTTGAGAGAAGCAGGGTGCCGGGAAGCAGGCTGCTGGGGTGGGGGTGCCATGTGCTGGTGGAGAGCGTGCTGGGTGAAGAGCACGGTGGTGTACTGGGTGCCGGATCCTGGGGCACCGTTCCGTTCAACGGTTGCCCGGGGTTCGGATGTTCCCTTCGAGCGTATAGCACGTACATTCGATTAGGCGCCACACGTCTCCCTCTTCACCCGAACGAGTGGCTGAGCCTTGCGCTGCGGCCTATCGTCTGCGTCATGAACGATCATGTGCACGATCTGGCCCTGCTGAGCGACGCCACGAACCGCCTGCTCGACGCCGCGGCCGGGCTCGACGACGACGCGGTCTCCGCCCCCTCCCGGCTGCCCGGCTGGACCCGCGGCCATGTGCTGGCCCACCTGGCCCGCAATGCCGACGCCCTGCTGAACGTCCTGGCCGGCCGCCCCATGTACGCGAGCGCGGAGGCCAGGGACGCCGACATCGCCCGCGACGCCCCGCGCCCCCTCGCCGTACAGCTGGCGGACGTACGGGCGACCGCGGATGCCTTCGCCAGGGAGACCGGGGAGCCGGCGGACTGGTCGCGGACCGTGGAGCTGCGCAACGGCGTCGTGGACGCGGCGTCCCGGGTGCCGTTCCGGCGGCTGATCGAAGTCGAGCTGCACCACGTGGACCTCGGAATCGGGTACGAGCTGGAGGACCTGTCCGAGGAGTTCACACAGCGCGAGACCGAGTTCCTCACCGAACGCTTCGGACGCCACCCGGACCTGCCGTCGATCGGCCTGAAGGACTCGGCGGGCCGGGTTTGGACGACGGGTGGCGGCCTGGCGGACACCCTCGGCGTCGAGGGGACGGCGGCGGACCTCCTCGGGTGGCTCGCCGGCCGCCGCGACGGCGGTGCGCTGAAGGTCACCGGCGGGAATCTCCCCGTACTGCCGCCGCTGTAACGGCCGCTATAGGCTGCGCGGTATGACGTACAGCGGAGTGGTGAAGGTCGGCGGGCCCGCGGATGTGCACGAGCTCAGGGACCTGATGATCTCGAAGGCCGCGGTCGGGCCGATGGAGAACAACGCGTATCTGCTGCGCTGCCGGGACACCGGTGAGCAGTTGCTGATCGACGCGGCGGCCGAGCCGCACATCCTGCTGGCGCTGATCGGTGACGACTCGATCGCGTCCGTCGTCACCACCCATCGGCACGGCGACCACTGGCAGGCGCTCGCGGAGGTCGTCGCGGCCACCGGGGCCCGCACGTACGCGGGGAAGTACGACGCCGAGGGCATCCCCGTCCCCAGCGACGTGCTCCTGGAGGACGGCGACACCGTACGGGTGGGACGGGTGGAGCTGACCGCACGGCACGTGGCCGGGCACACCCCGGGAAGCATCGTGCTCGTCTACGACGACCCGCACGGCCACCCGCACGTCTTCACCGGCGACTGCCTCTTCCCCGGCGGAGTCGGCAACACCGGGGGTGACGCGCAGGCGTTCGCCACCCTGCTCCGCGACGTCGAGGAGAAGCTCTTCGACCGGCTGCCCGACGAGTCCTGGGTCTACCCCGGGCACGGCGGCGACACCACGCTCGGCGACGAGCGGCCGAAGCTGGCCGAATGGCGCGAGCGCGGCTGGTAGTCGCGGCACGGCGGCGAGCGGACGGTGGACCGTACAGAAACGGAAGAGGTGGACGGCGCGGAGCCGTCCACCTCTTCCGCCGTTCAGCTACGGGTCAGGAGTCGACGGACGTCCTGTCCGACTTCCCGGCCTCGGCCGCCTCGGCCGCCTCGCGCTTCTTGTTGGCGATCAGGCTGGTGATCGTCGTGATGAGGAGCACGCCGCCGATGACGGACAGCGAGAAGGCGATGGAGATCTCGGGGACGTGCACCCCGTTCTCGTGCAGGGCGTGCAGCACCAGCTTGACGCCGATGAAGCCGAGGATGACCGACAGGCCGTAGCTCAGGTGGACCAGCTTCTTGAGCAGGCCGCCGATCAGGAAGTACAGCTGGCGCAGACCCATCAGCGCGAAGGCGTTCGCGGTGAAGACGATGTACGGGTCCTGGGTGAGGCCGAAGATCGCGGGGATCGAGTCCAGCGCGAACAGCACGTCGGTGGTGCCGATGGCCAGCATGACGACCATCAGCGGCGTCATGACGCGCTTGCCGTGCTTCTGGACGAAGAGCTTGGTGCCGCTGTACTTGTCGTCGACGCCGAAGCGCTTCTCGGCGGCCTTGAGGAGACGGTTCTCCTCCCACTCCTCGTCCTCCGCGCCGGCTCGCGCTTCCTTGATCAGCTTCCACGCGGTGTAGATCAGGAACGCGCCGAAGATGTAGAAGACCCAGGAGAAGTTGGCGATGACCGTGGCCCCGGCCGCGATGAAGATCGTGCGCAGGACCAGAGCTATCAGCACACCGATCAGCAGCACCCGCTGCTGGAGGTGGGTGGGCACCGAGAACTTCGCCATGATCAGGACGAAGACGAAGAGGTTGTCGACGCTCAGCGACTTCTCGGTGACGAAACCCGCGAAGAACTCGGCGGACGCCTGGCTCGTACCGAAGAACAGCAGGCCGATACCGAAGAGGACGGCCAGGGTGATCCAGACGACCGTCCAGATCCCCGCTTCCTTGATCGAAACGTCGTGGGGCTTGCGCCCGATGAAGAAGTCCGCACCGATCAGGGCGGCGAGCCCCAGAACGGTGAAGACCCACATGCTCGTTGAAACGTCCACTGCGCCTCCGGCAGATAGCTACGGCAACTCAATCAGCGTCGTCGCTGCCGGAGGTCTCTTCCACCCGAGCCGCTCTGTGGCGTGCGCCGGGCCGATGCCCCGGGACCGATGGCGGTCCGTATTGACGGGAACATCGCAGGCCGGGAGTACTCCCCTCCGCTCCGCCGAGACTACAGGAAGTACCAAGAGGAGGTAAAGGGCTAGCTAAAGGCTTTGATAAATGTGCAGGTCAGGAGCCTTTGCCTACCTTTGGGAAACTCTGGGTCACCGTCCGAGATCCCGGCGGGCAGCAGCCACCTGGCTGAGCACGTTCCACAGGACCTGGCTTCCGGGCGGCGCGAGCAGCGGCTCGTACGTCCAGGCGTGTCCGACCCACGGGTCGGCGAGGTGCGCGTCGGGCACCGGTGTGATGCGCAGCAGCGAACGCCACAGCGGATCGAGCACCGGGCCGTAGGCACTGGCGTCCTCCCGGTCGGCCACCATCATCAGATGCACGCCGACGGCCGGGCCCTCGTCCGCGAGATAGCGCAGCTGGGTGACGGCGCGGTCGTCGAAGCCGTGCGGGAAGTCGTGGACGATCAGGAGCTGCTCGGCGGTGTCCACGTGCGGCGGCAGCGCGTCGGACGCCCCCGCCCTGACCGCCATCTGCACCAGGTCCACCCGCTCGGTCAGCTTCGCCAGGACGCTCTGCACGCCCTGGGCGCCGGCCGCCGGCGGCCCGGTCAGCACACCTGACTTGACCAGCGGGGCGAGGGCGGCGTGCGCGGCGCCCGCCGGGTCGATGACGTGCACCGTGAACTCGCCGGCCGGGTAAGCCCCGAGGAGGCGGGCGGCGTGTGCGACGGCGGTGTCCATGGCCTGGCGGCGCAGCTGGTCGGTCTCCATCATCATCGCGGCCTCGGAACCGGTCCGTCCGCTGTCGATCCACAGACCTCGTTCCAGCGGCAGCCTGACCAGCAGCGGAATGTGCAGCTCCGGGCGCTCCGGGAGGTGCAGGTCGCCGATCCGCAGCGCCATCGGGATCTCCATCGGGACCCGGTAGGCGTGCCAGGCCGGGTTGTCCCAGCGGGCGAAGGAGGGCGGCAGGGCGGGCTCCACCACCTCGGACTCGGCAATCAGCTGGGCGAGGTCCCGGTCCAGGACGGCACGGGCCTGCTCGACGAGCCGGTCACGCTTGGCACGGGCGTTCTCCCCGGCCAGGTCGCCGGCGCCGCCGATGCGGCTGCGCGGGTCGGAGAGGGCCTTGTCGAGCTCCTGCTCCAGCCGGGACTCGGCGAAGTCGACTGCGCTGCGGTAGGCGGCGGCGGTGCGGGCCAGGTCCTCGAACATGCCCCAGACCTGGTTGTAGAGGCGCTCCTCCAGGGACCACCCGGAGGCGTCGCCCGCGACGGGGCGCGGCGGCTGCCCCGGCTCGTGCGGGGCGGGCTCCGGGCGGGTGGGCGGCGCGGGCGGGGCCGGAGGGGCCGCGGGTGCGGGCGCCGCCTTGCGTCGGGGGTGGGTGTAGTTGACGGGGCCCTGGCTTGGGCGGGGGGAGGCGGCGGTGGTGTCGTTGCTGGTGGGGCTGGTGGCGGGGCTGCCGGTGTGGTCGCCGGTGCGGCTCACGGTGCTGGCGGCGCCTGTAGGGCCACCGTGGGCACTGCCGGCACTGCCGGCACTGCCGGCACTGCCGCCGGTGTTGCCGGGTACGGCGTCACGGCGGGCGGCGTCCTGGCGGGCCGCTTCCTGGCGGGCCGCTTCCTGGCGGGCGGCGGTCGCCGGGTGGCGGGTGCGGTCGCCCTCCGCGGTACGGGGCGGGGACGGCGCCACCGAACGGGCCAGGCCCCGGCCGACGGCCTCCTGGATGGTGGCGGCCAGCTCGTGCGCCTGGCCGAGCCCCTGGTCGGCGAGCATCTCGGCGAGTCCGCCCGCGTACCCCTGGCCGACGGCCCGCACCTTCCAGGCGTCGCCGCGCCGGTAGATCTCCAGCGCGACGACGGCGGACTCGGCGTCCAGTCCGGTGAGCGTGAAGGTGACGACCTCGTCGCCCTCGGGGGTGGTCACCGCGACGAAGGGAGCGGCGACCGCGCCGAAGCGGGCGGGGGCGCCGGTCGCGGCCGGCAGGGCGAGCAGCACGTGCACCCGGTGCACCGCCTCGGGCAGTGCGCCCAGGTCGACGGCGAGCCGGTGGTCGGCCGCGGCCTGCCGGGACACTTCGAGGCCGGGCAGCTGGGGGGTGCCCGGGTGGGCCACCCATTCGACGCCCCGTACGGTGCCCCGTTCGTCGCCGAGGGTGGCTCCGGCGACGACCGGCTGGCCGGCCGAGACCCGGATCTCCCAACGGGCCTGGGGCAAGGGGTGGTTCTGCCCCCGGACCAGCTCGGCCGTCATCGTCTCTCCCCCGGTCGGTCGCAGCTCCCGGCGGCCTGGTGCCTCCGGGAGCTGCGGTGGTGCGGTGCTGCGGTGCCGTGCGTACTGCGGTGACTTCGGGCCCGCGTGTGCCTCCGGGCCTTTGGTGGCCGGTGCCTGCGGGGCGTGCCCGGCGCCTACAGGTGCGGCAGGATCGAAGGCATCAGGTCCTGGAAGGTGCGCCCGTTGGCCGGGTTGCCGAGCGCCGTCATCTGCCAGCCCGCGCCCGCGCGGTGCACCTTGGCCATGATCTGGGCGGTGTACTGGCCGCCGCCGTCGAGCGTGAAGCGGGCCATCTCCTGCCCGTTGGTCTCGTCGACGATGCGGCAGAACGCGTTCTGCACTTCCTGGAAGGTCTGACCGGTGAAGGAGTTCACCGTGAAGACGATCTGGTCGATGTGCACCGGGACGCGCTGGAGGTCGACGAGGATCGACTCGTCGTCGCCGCCCTGGCCCGCGCCGCCGACCAGGTTGTCACCGGTGTGCTTGACGGAACCGTCGTCGCTGACCAGGTGGCGGAAGAAGACCACGTCCACCGGCTGCTTGTCCGCGAACAGCACCGCCGATGCGTCGAGGTCGACCTCGCGGGTGCGCGAGCCGAACAGACCACGGCGCGGCGCCGCCTGCCAGCCGAGCCCCATCCGCACCGCGGTCAGGGTTCCCCCATCGCTCTTCTGCAGGCTGATGGCCTGGCCCTTGGTCATGTTGACCGTCACGCGCTACCCCTCTCCACATGCCCCACCACCGCCCGTATGTGCGGATGAGCAGCACCCTACGCAAATCCCGGCAGGCGGTCGCAACCCCGGTGCGTTTTGTGTCGGTCCTGCAACACTCCGCGACGCTTCCCCGCCGTCACGCGCACCGGGGCCCGTCCCCCACCTGTTACGCCTGTCCCGCCTCCCTCATCTGCCGCAGCTCCTTCTTGAGCTCCCCGACCTCGTCGCGCAGCCGGGCCGCCACCTCGAACTGGAGCTCGGCGGCGGCCGCCCGCATCCGGGCGGTCATCTCCTCGATCTGCTCGGCCAGTTGGGCCGCCGGGCGGTCGGTGAGGACCTCGGTGCCCTTCGCCTTCCCCTTGGCCGCCTTCGTGGCCTTGCCGCCGAGAGCGGGGACGGGGGCCTTGGCGTCCTTGCCGGTTTTCGGCTTCCGGTAATCGGTGCCCAGCAGCTGCTCGGTGTCGACCTCCTCGCGGGCGATCGTCGCGACGATGTCGTTGATCTTCTTGCGGAGCGGCTGCGGGTCGATGCCGCGCTCCTTGTTGTACGCGACCTGCTTCTCGCGGCGGCGGTTGGTCTCGTCGATGGCCTTGGCCATGGCGGGGGTCACCGTGTCGGCGTACATGTGCACCTGGCCGGAGACGTTGCGCGCCGCGCGGCCGATGGTCTGGATGAGCGAGGTGCCGGAGCGCAGGAAGCCCTGCTTGTCGGCGTCGAGGATCGCGACCAGGGACACTTCCGGCAGGTCGAGGCCCTCGCGGAGCAGGTTGATGCCGACCAGGACGTCGTACTCGCCGGCGCGCAGCTCGCGCAGCAGCTCGATGCGGCGCAGGGTGTCGACGTCGCTGTGCAGGTACCGCACCTGGATGCCCAGTTCGAGGAAGTACTCGGTGAGGTCCTCGGACATCTTCTTGGTGAGGGTGGTGACCAGCACGCGCTCGTCGCGCTCGGTGCGCAGCCGGATCTCGTGCACCAGGTCGTCGATCTGCCCCTCGGTCGGCTTGACGACGACCTCCGGGTCGACGAGTCCTGTGGGACGGATGATCTGCTCGACGAAGCCGTCGCCGCGGGAGAGTTCGTAGGTCCCCGGGGTGGCGGACAGATAGACGGTCTGGCCGATCCGCTGCTGGAACTCCTCCCACTTCAGCGGGCGGTTGTCCATCGCGGACGGCAGCCGGAAGCCGTGGTCGACGAGGGTGCGCTTGCGGGAGGCGTCGCCCTCGTACATCGCGCCGATCTGCGGGACGGTGACGTGCGACTCGTCGAGGACGAGGAGGAAGTCCTCGGGGAAGTAGTCGAGGAGGGTGTGCGGGGCGGTGCCCGGCTCGCGGCCGTCGAAGTGCATCGAGTAGTTCTCGATGCCGGAGCAGCTGCCGATCTGCCGGAGCATCTCCAGGTCGTACGTGGTGCGCATGCGCAGCCGCTGGGCCTCCAGCATCTTGCCCTGCTTCTCCAGCTCGGCGAGGCGGCCCTCCAGCTCCTTCTCGATGCCGTTGACCGCCTTCTCCATGCGCTCGGGGCCCGCGACGTAGTGGCTGGCGGGGAAGACGTACAGGCTGCTCTCCTCGCTGATGACCTCACCGGTGAGCGGGTGCAGCGTGGACAGCGCCTCGATCTCGTCGCCGAACATCTCGATGCGGACGGCCAGTTCCTCGTACACCGGGAAGATCTCGATGGTGTCGCCGCGCACCCGGAAGGTGCCGCGCTGGAACGCCATGTCGTTGCGGTTGTACTGGATGTCGACGAAGCGGCGCAGCAGGGCGTCCCGGTCGATCTCCTCGCCCACCTTGAGCGTGACCATGCGGTCCACGTACTCCTGGGGCGTACCGAGGCCGTAGATGCAGGACACGGAGGCGACCACGACCACGTCGCGGCGGGTGAGCAGCGAGTTGGTCGCGGAGTGGCGCAGCCGCTCGACCTCCTCGTTGATCGAGGAGTCCTTCTCGATGTAGGTGTCCGACTGGGGGACGTACGCCTCGGGCTGGTAGTAGTCGTAGTACGAGACGAAGTACTCGACCGCGTTGTTCGGCAGGAGCTCGCGGAACTCGTTCGCCAGCTGGGCGGCGAGGGTCTTGTTCGGGGCCATGACGAGCGTGGGGCGCTGGAGCTTCTCGATCATCCAGGCGGTCGTCGCGGACTTGCCGGTGCCGGTGGCACCCAGCAGGACGACGTCCTTCTCCCCCGCGCGAATGCGCTTCTCCAGCTCGGCGATGGCCGCCGGCTGGTCACCGCTGGGCTGGTAGGGACTGACGACCTCGAAGGGCGCCACCGTACGTTCGATCTTGGAAACGGGCCG
The DNA here is from genome assembly GCF_042716745.1 of Streptomyces sp. NPDC058663. Lineage (NCBI taxonomy): Bacteria > Bacillati > Actinomycetota > Actinomycetes > Kitasatosporales > Streptomycetaceae > Streptomyces > Streptomyces sp. NPDC058663. Next base: position 53,961 of record NZ_JBHXRV010000004.1, on the reverse strand, counting down.
CATGGAACCACCGTACGACCCACCACTGACACTCACCGGGTGACCGGCCCTCCGCCGGGGGGCGGCGACGGCGGACGACGGCCGGGCGGGGGCGCGGGCGGGAGGGGGCGTGCAGGTCAGGCACGGGCCCGACGGCGGGGTCCACCCTCCGTGTCCAGGTGGTCACGGGGTACGATCCGTGCCCCGTGACACGTCGCCCACCACAAGGTGCACCGCAGGGTTCACCGCGAGGCCATTCCTCGCGTGCTGCCCGTTGGTTCCCGGCTGTCACGCTCCGGTCGTCCCTGTCCTCCCGTTTCCTCGCGCCAGGAGATCAACAGTGCCCGTACGCACTCTGCCCCGAGCTGCCGCCGCCTCCCTCACCCTGCTGCTGGGCGGGGCCGCCGCCCTGGCCCTGCCGGCGACCGCTGGAGCGGCCCCCGCTCCGGTTGCCGGACCTGCCGGGTCGCCCGCGGACGCGGCGGCGCGGGCCGCCGTGGCGGCCGCGGGGCCGACCGTGATCGCGCACCGAGGTGCCTCTGCCCAGGCCCCGGAGAACACCCTCGCCGCGGTGGACCGGGCGGCCCGGATGGGTGTCGCCTGGGTGGAGAACGACGTGCAGCGCACCAAGGACGGCGAGCTGGTGATCGTCCACGACGACTCCCTGGCCCGGACGACGGACGTGGAGCAGGTCTTCCCCGGGCGCTCTCCGTGGAAGGTCAAGGACTTCACCGCGGCGGAGATCAGCACGCTGGACGCGGGCAGCTGGTTCGGCCCGGCGTTCGCGGGCGCGCGCGTGCCGACGCTGAAGCAGTACCTGGACCGGGTCGACGAGAACCGGCAGAAGCTCCTGATGGAGGTCAAGAACCCGGCCCTCTACCCGGGCATCGAGCAGGACATCGTCGGGGTGCTGCGCAACGAGGGCTGGCTGGACGCCGCCCATGTGCAGGGCAGGCTGGTCGTGCAGAGCTTCGGCGCGGACACACTGCGGTCCGTGCACTCGCTGGCCCCGGCCGTCACCACCGGCTTCCTCGGCACCCCCGCGGTCGCCGACCTGCCCAAGTACGCGGCGTTCACCGACCAGATCAATCCGCAGCACGGCACGATCAACGCGTCCTACGTGGCGTCGGTGCACCGCCTGAGGGGTGCACACGGCAAGCGTCTGAAGGTGAACACCTGGACGGTGGACGACGCGGTGAACGCCAAGAAGGTGCGGGGCTTCGGGGTCGACGGCATCATCACCAACCGGCCCGACGTGGTGCGGACGGCCGTGCGCACCTGGTAGGGCCTGTCTCGCTCCCGCACGGGTGCCCCGCCCACGGGAAAGGGGCGGCCCGTGCAGGGAAGGCGCCCGAGCGCGGAAGGGGGCGCCGCGCGCGGAGAGAGGCGCCGCCGCAGTTGCTCGCACGGCCCCCTCGCACCGCTGCGGCAGCGGCATTGTCAGTGGTGGGTCGTAGCGTGGGGGCGTGGACAACAACGTGGTGCGGAGCAGCCGTGTCGAGTGGGCCGTCGTCGACAGTGACCTCGGCCCGCTCCTGCTGGCCGCCACCGAGGCGGGCCTGGTGAGCGTGGTCTTCCACGCGGACGCCCGGGTCCGCGAGAAGGCCGTCGGGCAGTTGGCCGCCCGCCTCGGAGCCGAGCCCGTCGAGATACCGGACCCGCTGGCCGAGCCCGGGCTGCTGACCGCGCCCGTCCGGCAGTTCGCCGACTACTTCGCGGGCCGGCTCCGGGAGTTCTCGCTCCCCCTGGACTGGTCGCTGACCTCCGGTTTCAACCGCCAGGTGCTGCGCGAGCTGAGCGACTCCGTACCGTACGGAAGCGTCGTCGGGTACGGCGACCTGGCCAGGCGCGTCGGCCAGCCGGGGGCCGCCCAGGCGGTCGGCGCGGCCATGGGGTCCAATCCGCTGCCGGTCGTCGTGGCGTGCCACCGCGTGGTGGAGAGCGACGGCGGACTCGGCGGTTTCGGCGGCGGCCTGGAGACCAAGCGGGTGCTGCTGGCGCTGGAAGGGGTGCTGCCTCAGCCGCTTTTCTGACCGGTGCCCCGCCGCCGGGCGGACGCCAAGCGCATGGTCCGCGCGGTCGGGAGCCCGCCGCCGGGTGGACGCCGAGCGCAATGTCCACGCGGTCAGGAGACGGCCGCCGGGCGGACGGTGAGCCCGCGGCCTGCGGTAAACCCCGTGTCGGCGTCCCAGCTGTGCTGGCACACTGCGGCCGTGACGACTCCTTCCGACACCCCTCCGACGCCCGGCGCGCCCCCTTCCGGCGCCGCCGCCTCCCACGACCCCGACGCCGCTCCGGCCCCGCTGCCGCTCGGTGGCGCGGGGAAAGTTCCCGACGACACAGGGCCGCTGAGCGCGGCCGACGGCGGAAAGGCGTACGCGAAGTGAGCACCACGGACCCCCACGACAGCGACGGCCGGGGCGGCGCGGACCACCTCGCCCACGACGGGCGGAGGGGTGCGGACCGCCCCGCCCGGCCGACCGCGCCCGAGGACGCCGCCGTGCCGGCCCCCGACGCCGCCGCCCTCGCGACGGACCTCGCGGACGTCCCCGTCACCGCCGAGGCGCTGCCCGCCCTCCAGCGGCGTACCACCGCCGTGCTCGTCGTGAGCCAGATCCTCGGCGGGCTCGGAGTACCGATCGGCATCGCGCTGGCGCCCGTTCTGGCCACCGAGATCAGTGGCACCGAGGCCGTCTCCGGACTGGCGCCGACCGCTTCCGTGGTGGGCACGGCGCTGCTCTCGGTTCCGCTCGCCTCGCTGATGACCTCGCGCGGACGGCGGCCAGGACTGGTCCTGGCGTACCTGATCGGCGCGCTGGGAGCGGGGCTCGTGGTGGTCGCGGCCCTCATGGACAATTTCCCGCTGCTGCTCATCGGCATGGCCGGGTTCGGCGCCGCGTCCTCCGCCAACCTCCAGGCCCGCTTCGCCGCGGCCGACCTGGCGGCGCCCGACCGCCGCGCCCGCGCCATCTCGACGGTGGTCTGGGCGACCACCATCGGTGCGGTGCTCGGACCCAACATCGCGGCCCCGGCGGGGCGTGCCTTCGACGGCACCTCGATACCCCTGACGGCGGCCCCGTTCCTTTGGGCCGCCGTCATCTTCCTGGTCACGGGCGTCATCGTCGCGGTGCTGCTGCGCCCCGACCCGCTGCTCACGGCGCGGGCCCTGGCGCCCCGCGAGGAGCAGTCGGCCGCGGGGCGTTCACTGCGGGCGGGCATCGCCGCGGTGAAGGCCTCTCCGCGCGCCAGGCTGGCCCTGGTCACAGTGGCCGTCACGCACACCGCCATGGTGTCGATCATGACCATGACCCCCGTCCACCTGGGCCACCACGGTGCCGGGCTGGAACTGGTCGGGCTGGTCATCAGCGGCCACATCGCGGGGATGTACGCGTTCTCGCCGGTGATGGGCTGGCTGGCGGACCGGCTGGGCCGGCTGTCGGTGATCGGACTGGCGGCGGGGCTGCTGTCCTTCGCCGCCCTGCTGGCGGGCACGGCAGGCGGCAGCCACGGGCAGACCGCCGCCGGACTGTTCGTCCTCGGTCTCGGCTGGTCGGCCGGGCTGGTCTCGGGTTCCGCACTGCTCACGGACTCGGTGCCGCAGCCCGCCCGCGCCGCCGTGCAGGGGCTGTCCGACCTGACGATGAACTCGGCGGCCGGTGTCGGCGGTGCCGCCGCCGGGCTGATCGTCGCCCAGGCGGGCTACGGCTGGCTCAACGCGGCCGGCGCCCTCCTGCTGGTGCCGATGGCCGCGCTGGCCCTGTTCACCGCGCGTACCGCACCGGCGGAGAAAACCGGCTGAGCCGGCCAGGACGGAAGACCTGCTGGGCCGACGGGACCGCCGGGGCTTCAGAGGCTGATGTGGTACGCCTTGCGCAGCGTCTCGTGCACGGTCCAGGTGGTCCGGTCGCCCTCGCGCAGCACACAGGCGTCGCCGGGTCCGATCTCCAGGGTCGCGCCGCCCTCCACCTCGACGGTGGCGCGACCGCTGACCACCACGAACAGCTCATTGGCCTCGGTGTCGGTCACCACGCCGGGCGTGATCTGCCAGATACCGCGCAGCTGCTTGCCGTCCAGGGACTCCCACAGCACCTTGCCGGTGACCTCCGGGGAGCCGGAGACGATCTGCCCCGGGTCGAGCGGCTCGGCCACCAGCTCGGCGTCCGGAATGTGCACGGCGAAGGAGGCGGGACCAACGTCGGAAGCGGCCGCAACCTGATCAATTGTCGTCATGGCCGGTCACCTTAGCGATACCACCACACAACTCTCCGGCCAGGCCTCGAAACAAGGCGGCGGAAACCGGCGTGGGAAAGGGCGCGTGCCCCGGCGTACGAGGGGCACAGGTAACGGCACAAGCCCCTACAGGGAGCTACAGCCAGGGAGTTGCTGCCATGGAGATTTCCGGCATCATCAGCGCGATCGTGATCGGCATCATCATCGGCGTCCTCGGCCGACTCGTGGTCCCGGGGCGCCAGAAGATCGGCGTCCTGTGGACCATCGTCGTGGGCATCCTCGCGGCCCTGGCGGGTGCGGCGATCGCCAAGGCGTTCGGTGTGAAGGACACCAACGGGATCGACTGGATCGAGTGGCTCATCCAGATCGCCCTCGCGGCGATCGGCGTCGTGGCCCTGGCCAGCATCAAATCCGGCAGCCGCAGCGGCCGCAGCCGCCGTTAGCCGGACGGCGGGGGGCCGGTCCAAGGTGTACGTCGCCGGGGCCGGCCCGGTCGGCCTCGCGCCGTCACTGCTGCCCCTCTGCTGGGCAGCAGCCATCGTTTGCGCCTGCGGGAGCAGACCGGGGCGGGCGGCGCACCGGGCCTCTCCGGCCTGTACGTCACAGGTGAACCCGGCACCGGTTCCGGGCAGCGGGGCCTCACTCCCCGCCGCCCGGCAAGCCGGTCCACGCCGGGTGCCGCGCGTCGTCGGCCCGTACGACGATGTCAGCGACATCCGAGGGCGCGACTTCGGCCTCGTACCGGGCGAAGGCGGGCAGCATCCACCGCTGGTCCTCGTCGGTACGGCGGGCCAGCGCCCCGGACGACAGCCTGACGTGCACCGTAAGGTCGAACGGGAACCACCGCCCGAGCAGCAGCGGACCGTGCACCAGCAGTACGCCGCCGGGCGGGAGCCGGACGTACGGGCTGCGGGTGGCGCGGTCGGTCGCCGGGTCCCAGAGGTCGGGCAGCACCCGTCCCGTGCCCCCTGCCTCCAGCGGTCCGAAGACCTCGCGCCACAGGGCCCCCGTGTCGAACCAGCCGTCGAAGTAGGTGTCCGGGTCCTGCTTCCCGTACTCGAACCGCAGGGAGGCGGGCCGTAGGAAGCCCTCGGTCCCGACCTCGTGGACGACGCGCCCACGCGCCCTCAACGCTTCGGCGATCAGCGCGGCCGGCTCCTCGGTGCGGGCGGCGGGCGCTCCGTCCACACCGACTTTCAGCCAGGGACTGCCGTCGGCCGGAGCGAGCGTGTCGAGGTGGCGGGCCAGGCGGCCGGCGAGGCGTCCCCAGGTGATCGGTAGCAGCTGCACCCGGCCATCATCGCCGGTACGCAGCCGTGCGACCTCCCCTGTGTGCCCCGGCGCGGCCCTGTCTCCGATGCCCCTTCCCGGGGCTCCCGCTTGACCTTGTCACTGGCGGCAGGGTCGGAGCATCAGCCGCATGAACACCACATCGGACACCCCTGTGGAGGGCCGCGTCGTCCTCGTGACCGGAGCGGGCACCGGCATCGGCCGGGCCACCGCCCTCGCCTTCGCCGCCGAAGGGGCGCGGGTGATCGCCGTGGGGCGCAGGCCGGGGCCCCTGGCGGCGACGGCTGCCGAGCACCCCTCGTACCTCACCCCGTTCGCCGCCGACGTCACCGAGGACGGCGCCGCCGAGGCCCTCGCACGCCAGGTGACCGACATGTACGGACGGCTGGACGTACTGGTCAACAACGCCGGCATCGTCGGTGAGGGAGCTCTCGGCACCTACACCAGGACCGGCATCGAGGCGCAACTCGCGACGAACCTCCTCGCCCCGGTGCTCCTCACGCAGGCCCTGCTGCCCGCCCTCGAAGAGCACAGCGGCGTGGTGGTGAACGTCACCACGTCCGTCGGTCTGCGCGCCTGGCCCGGCAACGGGGTCTACGCCGCGTCGAAGGCCGCGCTGGAACTCCTCACCCGCAGCTGGGCGGTGGAGCTCGCACCGCGCGGCGTCCGCGTGGTGGCGGTCGCCCCCGGCGCGATCGACACCCCGATCGGCGAGCACCGGGGGCTGACACCGAAGGAGCTGGCTGCCGTCCGGGGCTGGCAGGTCGCACACACTCCGCTGGGCCGGATCGGGCGCCCGGAGGAGGTCGCCTGGGCGATCACCCGGCTCGCCTCGCCTCAGGCGTCGTTCGTGACGGGCGTCGTGCTGCCGGTGGACGGGGGCGCGGTGGTCGCGTGAGGACGTGCGCCGACCGTACGCCCGTACGTGATACGAATTTCCCGGCACCGCAAGTGAATGGGGTACGGGGGCGGAAGTGCGCATCGGGGAACTCGCACGGGCGACGGGATGCACCCCGCGCGCGCTGCGCCATTACGAGCAGGTGGGCCTGCTCACCTCCCACCGGTCGGCGAACGGCTACCGGGAGTTCGACGCCGACGCGGCCGTGGTCCGCGTACGCAACATCCGCCAGCTCCTCGAAGTGGGACTGACCCTGGATGACGTAAGGGCGTTCGGTCCATGTCTGGACGGGGACGTCATGGGCGCTTCGCCCTCGCCGGGGGCGCTCGGCATCGCCAGGGAGCGGCTGGCCGTCCTGGACGCACGGATCGCGGCACAGACGGCTGCACGGGAAAGGCTGGCGCGGGCACTGGAGCTGGCGGCGGCGACGGTTCACTGACCCCGCCCCGCAACCCGCGTTTCCCGCGATTACCGCTCCGCGGACAGCGGTACGACCTTGGCATGACCTCTCTGCCGGCGGAAGCCAGGGACGACGACACGGACTCCACGGCTTCACCCGGCCCGGCGCAGACCTCCTGCCCCGAGGGGAACCTCGTCGTCATCGAGCCGCTGAGACGCCGTCGCTGCGCGGAGTGCCGGCGGGGTCCGTTGCCCCTGCACATCCTGGAGTTCAACGCGCCGCGCTGCCTGGACTGCGCCGACCTGGGCCACCTCGTCCTGCTCCCCCGCGGGAACACCGCCCTCACCCGCCGGGCCCGGGAGGGCAGTTCGCTGTGGGCGGTGGTCGTCCGCTTCCACAAGCGCCGCAAACGGTACGAGCGCCAGGGCCTGTTGGTCGAGGAGGCGGCCCTGGCCCGCGCCGAGTCCGCGTGCCTGGCCGACGCCGACGCACGGGAGCGGCGCCGGGTCAGGGACGCAGCCCGCCGGGCCGCCGACGACACCCTCTTCACCGCCGCTTTCGCCGCCGCCATCGGCACCTTCTTCCCCGGCTGTCCGCAGGAGCGCGCCCATACCGTCGCCGCCCACACCTCGGTGCGCGGCAGCGGCCGGGTCGGCCGCAGCGCCGCGGGGCGCGCTCTGGACCGGGGCGCCGTCACGGCGGCGGTACGCGCATCGGTCCGGCACGAGGACACCCCGTACGACAGCCTGCTCATGGCGGGCGTCCCCCGGCAGGAGGCGCGGGCACGGGTGGCGGAGACGATCGAGGCGGTGCTGGAGGGGTGGCGCGAGGGGTGCTAACTGCCCCGGGAGGGAAGCCCGCGGCGGTTTCCCGGGCGCCGGTGCCTGTCGTACGGTGTCGGGGCCGGGGACGGCGCAGACGATCAAACGCCGAGGGGTTGTGGGACGGGGTGAAACCAGCTAACCCGACCATGACCGCGAACCGCGAACCGCGAACCGCGAACCGCGAACCGCGAACCGCGAACCGCGAACCGCGAACCGCGAAGGACGCGCGGTCCGGGTTCGCTGCGGATTCCGCCCCCGAGCCCGGCACCGCCTTCTCCCCCTTCCCCCGTCTCCGCGTACCCGTCGGCCCCGACGCCGGCCGCTGGCGCACCCTTCCCGGTCGCCGCACCTTGGTCGCCGTCGCCCGTACCGTCACGTCCACGGTCCGCGTGCTCGATGTCCTGCGCCCCGTCCTGCGTGACGACGACCGGGTGGACCTCCTCTTCGCGTACGACGCCACCTCCGCGTTCAGCGCCGGCGTGCGGGAACTCCTCGACTCGCTGGGCATACGTACGCTGCCCTGGGAGCAGTTCCGCGCCCTGTCCCCCGCGCCGGACCTGATCGTCACCGCCACCGAGAACGCCGGTCTGGTGGACCCGAGCGGCGCCTGCACCACCCCGGTGCTGGCCCTGCTCCACGGGGTCGGCTTCCACAAGCAGGTCCCCGACGCCCGCGGCCCGGGTGAACGGCTCGCCGGAATGGTCCCCGAAGCTCTCCTGCCCCGCACCCTGCTGGCCCTCTCCCATCCCGGCCAGGCGGACCAGCTGCGGGAGTTCTGCCCGGCGACGGCGGGCCGTACCGTGCTGGTCGGCGACCCCTGCCACGACATGCTCGTCGCCGGCCAGGACCTCCGCGACCGCTACCGTCGCGCCCTCGGCATCCGCGACGGCCGGCGCCTGGTCGTCATCAGCTCCACCTGGCGCGACCGCTCCGTACTGGGCCAGGACACCACGCTGCCCGCCCGCCTCCTGGCGCAGCTCCCCCTGGACGAGTACGCGGTGGCCCTCGTCACCCACCCCAACATCCCTGCCGCCCACGGCTCCTACCAGCTGGACACGGTGCTCGCCTCCGCGCTCGACGCGGGCCTGCTGCGGATACCGGCAGAACAGGGCTGGCAGGCGGTGCTCTGCGCTGCGGACGTGGTCGTCGGCGACCACGGTTCGGTGACGTTCTACGGTGCGGCCCTGGGGACTCCGCTGCTGCTGGGGGCGTTCGCCGACGACGAGGTGGTGGCCGGGACGCCCATGGCCGAACTGGGCCGGATCGCCCCGCGGCTCGACCCCGCGGCCCCGCTCCTGCCCCAGATCGAGCGGGCTGTCGCCGAGCACGACCCCGCGCTCTTCCGCAAGGTGGGCGCGAGCGCCCTGATCGCGCCGGGGCGTGCGCTGCAACGGCTGCGCGCCCTGGTGTACGACGCGCTGATGCTGCCCGCGCCGCAGCGCCGGATCCCGCTGCTCGCTCCGGCGGACCCGGTGCCGTACCCCTGGCCCGCCCAGACCGCCGTGCACCTCACCACCCATGCCGACCTGGCCGCAGGCCGGGTGACGGTACGGCGCCATCCGGCAGCCGTGGCCGACTTCGCCCCTCTCAGCAACGCCAGCAACGGCAACAACGGCAACAACGGCGAACCCTGCGTCAGCGCCGGCGCACGGGACACCGGCTTCGGCGACCGCATCGACACGTGGGGCGCCGATTTCTCCTCTCTGCACTGCGACGACGAGGAGCTGGACCTCGGACTGCGGCAGCGTGCGGCCTCCCTGTCGTCCAGGGATCCGGCGCGCGCACTGGCCCGGCATCCACGTGCCCGGCTGGCGGTCGGCCCGGTGGCCGACGGCCGCTGCCGGATCCTGCTCGACGACGGCCGCGCCCTGGATGCCTCCCTCTCCGGCAGGCCGGCCGACCCGGCGCTGCTCTGTGCCGTCGTGCACGCACTGCTGGATGCCGGGGCCCCGCTGGCCGGGCGTTTCGTACTGGCGGTGGGGCCCCGCGAGGAGGAGGTCGTCCTACGCGCCGCCGCCGTCTGACGTGTCGCGCACGTCCCCCCGCTCCAGCCTCCGTCGCAGTTCTCCGGCCCGGGGGCTGCCGCCGGCCGCGTAGATCTCCAGCGCCCGGGTCAGCTCGCGCCCGCAGGACCGAGGGTCCCCCCGGAGCGCGTGCAGCTCGGCCAGCGCTTCGCGCGCCTGGGCCTCGTAGTGGTTCGCCCCGATGTTCCGCAGTGCGTCGGCGGCCCGCTCCAGGTCAGCTGCTCCCTCTCGCGTCTCCCCCAGGTGCCCTCGTACCACGCCCAGGGCGGCCAGTGCCCGCGCGCCCATCCGGTCGTCCTTCAGTACGTCGAACCGGTCGAGGGCGTCCTGAAGCGTGGCCCGCGCCTCCCGGTACTGCTTCGCGGCGCTCTGCGCGCAGCCGAGGAAGTAGAGGCCGATGGGCAGTCCGCGCGGGTCCTCGGCGAGCGCCTGCTCGTAGAGCGCCACCGCTTCCCGGTGGACGCCGACCGCCCGCGCCGGCTCGTACGCGTCGAAGTAACGCCCGTAGAACTCCCTGACCGAGGCCCGCAGCAGTACGTTGCCGTCCTCGTCCGCCCGTACGACCGCCTGCTCCAGCTCCTGCCGGGCCCGCTCGCGCTCACCGAGGTCGAGCAGGGGCCGGGACAGCAGGGTGCGCATCCGCGCCTCGGCGCGCGCGTCACCCCCGGCGGCCGCCGCGCGGACTCCGACCTCGCCGGACACCAGCCAGTCCGCCAGATACCTGCGGGTCAGGAAGAGTGCGGTGAGCGCCTCGGCCAACTCCTGTGCCGTTCCGTGCAGTTGATGCACGTGGGCGGCCTTCGCCACTTCGATCAGTTCGGCACGTCTGCTGTCCAGCCAGTCGAGTGCCGCCGCCTTGTCCGCGAAGGGTCCGGGGGCGTCGCCCAGCCGCTCCACGTGCGCGCCTGCCCGCAGCCGTCTGCCCGTGATCGTCCGGTCGGCGTGCGCGGCGAGTTCCAGCAGGTGGTCCGCCACCCGTGCGACCACCGGTCCCTCGTCCGCCATGTCCGCCTGTGCGCGGGCGTGCAGGCGGACCAGGTCGTGGAATCCGTACCGGCCGTCGGAGTACTCGACGAGGAGCCCGGCCCGGCGGAGGACGACCAGCAGGTCCGCGGCCCGAGTGCGGTCCGTGCCGGCCACGGCGGCGGCGAGCGGGGCGTCCCAGCGCGGTGCGGGGCAGAGGCTGAGCAGCCGGTAGAGGCGGGCGGCCTCGGCGGGAAGCCCCGCGGAGGCCAGCTCGAACGAGGTCGCCACCACGCGGTCCCCTTCCAGGGAGAGGACGTACAGCCGGTTGGCTTCGTCGTCGAGCTCGTCGGCCAGCCCGGCCAGGGAGCGCTGCGGCCGCTCGGCCAGCAGTGCCCCCGCGACCTGGAGCGCGACCGGCATCCCCGCGCACGCGGCGACGATGCGGGCGGCCGCGTGCGGCTCGTCCGTGACCCGTTCCGGGTGGGGCTCGCAGTGCCACTTGAGCACGCGCAGGCCCTCCTCGGCGGAGAGCGGTTCCAGGAACTTCAGCCGGGCACCCCTGGTGCGGAGCCTGCCCAGCGGGCCGTGGCTGGTGGCCAGGACGAGGCTGCCCGGGGCGCCCGGGGTGAAGGAGGCGACCTGTGCGTCGTGCGTGACGTTCTCCAGCACCACGAGCACGGCCCCGCGCTCGGCCGTACGGCTGCGGAACCTCGCCTCCAGCTCGCGCAGACCCGCGGGCAGGTAGACGTCGTCGACCCCCGTCGCCCGCAGGCAGGCCCGCAGCGCCTCCCCGACATCGCCGCCGGCCTGCCGCCCCCGCAGCTCGGCGAAGTCGACATAGAGGTCACCTCCGGGGAAGCGGGCGCGCACCCCTTCCGCCCACCGGCTGATCAGCTGGCTCTTCCCCATGCCGGTGAGCGCGTGCACACAGCCCAGCCCCACGCCGCCACTGCTCGCTTCGAGCCATTCGTCGAGCACCCGGAGGAGGTCGTCCCTGCCGACGAACGGCCGGGTGTGCAGCGGGATCTGACGCGGGCACTCCGCTTCGGGCCGTGCCGCTGCCGGATGCAGATGGAAGTCCCCCTGGACCGTTCCGATCTGTGCGACATCCCCGTTCACCACTCCCGAGATGTCGTTACGCACCCTGCTCGTCTCCCCGCCCATGCGCGCACCCTCCCCCGTCGACAGCCCTCCCGCACAAGCTACTTGACGGGGCGTGAGGAGCGTGGCCGGGAGCCGGGGGCGGGGGTCGTGCGGGCGGGGCCGGCTCCTGTCACCGCAGACCGGTCAGCTGGTCAACAGGGCGGTGAGGACGTCGACGGGGTCGTTGCCGGCCGGGCCGCTGGGCCACCAGTCGTCGTTGCCGCTGTCCGACTCGTATCCGTACCAGAGTCCGTCCTGGCCGTAGCGGAGCTGGAAGCGGTCGGCGGTCAGACGGTTGCGCCAGGGGCGGAAGTCGTGGCGGCCCAGGGCGTGCAGGGTGGAGCGGGCGCGGTCGAAGGGGCCCGCGGGCGGGTCCCAGGGTTCGTCGAGGACCGCGAGGGCGGTGGGGCCGCCCAGCCGCCAGGCCGAGACGGCGCGCGCGAGCTCGGAGGGGGTGCGGCCCAGGGCGCGGGTGAGCGAGGTGTACAGGGAGCGGGTGGCCGCTGTCAGGCCGGATCCTGGCTGGGCCGCGGCGATCCGGACGGCGTCCTGCCAGGGGCTGAGGTCGCCGATCGGGTCGGTGTGCGTGGTGAGCAGGGTGTGGGCGCGGTTCGCCGCGTCCGTGGCCAGGTGGTCGAGGGTGAGCGGGTCGGGGGCCTGCCGGCCGCCGGGGTACGAGGGCGGGGTGCCGGGGTGCCGCGGCGGGGCGAACGGTGCGGGCAGCGGCCCCGGTGCGCGGCCGAAGGCGTCCCGCGCCTTCAGTGCCGGGACGGTCGGGGTGCGGCGGGTGCTGCTCGCGGCGCGGGCGGCGTTGCGTCGGGAGAGGGCGTCGAGAATTTCCCGCTCGTCCCGGCCGCGCAGCAGGAAGACGACGAAGGGGTCCTCGTCGAGGAGGCGGGCCACCTGGTAGCAGAGGGCCGCGGCGTGCTTGCAGGGGCGGCCGGCGTCCGGGCAGGTGCAGGTGGGCAGGAGGTCGCCGGCCGCGGCGGGCAGCAGAGGGATGGCCGAGAGGGGCGAATCCGGGTCGAGGAGGGCGTACGGCAGGGTCTTGGCGAGGAGCGCTTCCAGATGGGCGGGTTGCTCGGCGGCCTCGTCCAGGAACGTGTCCCAGTCCTCGTCGGGGAGGGTGCGCAGCCTGATGTCCGCACGGTAGGGCCGGGCCCGGCTGCCCCGTACGTACGCCACGACCCGGCCCGGGGTGACCGTGATCGTGTCGACGTGGCCCGCGTCGGCGTACGCCCTGCCGCGGGCGAGCCGGGCCGGATCGAGGGAGAGCGCTTCGAGGGCGTCCACCCAGGCTTTGCCCCACCAGGTGGTGGCCGGGCCCGTGGTCTTTGGCGACGGCGGAAAGGTGCGGCGTCGGTCGGCGGCGGGCGCGGGCGGTGGCGTCCGGGGGGTCATGACGGCCTCCGCAGCGACACCAGGTCCGCGAGTTCGCGGTCGCTCAGCTCGGTCAGGGCCGCCTCGCCGCCGCCCAGGATCGCGTCGGCCAGCGAGCGCTTGGCGGCGAGGAGTTCGGCGATGCGGTCCTCGACGGTGCCTTCCGCGATCAGCCGGTGGACCTGGACCGGCTGGGTCTGGCCGATGCGGTAGGCGCGGTCGGTGGCCTGTTCCTCGACGGCCGGGTTCCACCAGCGGTCGAAGTGGACGACGTGCGAGGCGCGGGTGAGGTTGAGGCCGGTGCCCGCCGCCTTGAGGGACAGCAGGAACACCGGGACCTCGCCGGACTGGAACCGGTCGACCATCTCCTCGCGCTGCGCCACCGGCGTCCCCCCGTGCAGGAGCTGGGCGGGGATCGCGCGGGCGGACAGGTACTGCTGGAGGAGCCGGGCCATGGTCACGTACTGCGTGAAGATCAGGACCGACTGCTCCTCGGCGAGGATCGTGTCGAGGAGTTCGTCGAGGAGGGCCAGCTTGCCCGAACGAGCGGTGAGCCGTGCCGGACCCTCGCCCGCCGTCCCCTCCTTGAGGTACTGCGCGGGGTGGTTGCAGATCTGCTTGAGCGAGGTCAGCAACTTCATGATCAGGCCGCGCCTGGCGATGCCCTCGGAGGCCTCGATGGCGGCCATCGTCTCCTGCACGGCGGCCTGGTAGAGGGCGGCCTGCTCGCGGGTCAGCGGTACCGGGTGGTCGGTCTCGGTCTTGGGCGGCAGCTCGGGGGCGATGCCCGGGTCGGACTTCTTGCGGCGCAGCAGGAACGGGCGTACGAGACGTGACAGCCGCTCCACCGCTTCCGGGTCCTCGCCGCCCTCGACGGCGCGGGCGTGCCGGGCGCGGAAGGTGGTGAGCGGCCCGAGGAGCCCGGGGGTGGTCCAGTCCAGGAGGGCCCACAGCTCGGAGAGGTTGTTCTCGACGGGGGTGCCGGTGAGGGCGACCCGGGCGGGGGCGGGGAGGGTGCGCAGGGCCCTGGCGGTGGTGGAGCGGGGGTTCTTCAGGTGCTGGGCCTCGTCGGCGACGATCATGTTCCAGTCGTACGTGGCGAGTTCGGGGGCGCTGGTGCGCATGGTGCCGTACGTGGTGAGGACGAAGCCGCCGTCCAGTCCCTCGAGGTGGCGGCCGGCGCCGTGGAAGCGGCGGACGGGCACCCCGGGTGCGAACCTCTCGATCTCGCGCTGCCAGTTGCCCAGGAGCGAGGCGGGGCAGACCACCAGTGTGGGGGCCGGGCGGGCACGGTGCAGGTGCAGGGCGATGACGGTGATGGTCTTGCCGAGGCCCATGTCATCGGCGAGGCAGCCGCCGAGGCCGAGCGAGGTCATCAGGTCGAGCCAGGCGAGTCCGCGCAGCTGGTAGTCGCGCAGGGTGGCCTGCAGCGCGGCGGGCTGCGGTACGGCGTCGGCACCGCCCTGGGCGAGCCGGTCCCGCAGAGCGGCCAGCGCACCGGCAGGCACCGCTTCGACCTGTTCGCCGTCGATCTCCGCCGTCCCGGTCAGCGCGACGGTGAGCGCGTCGGCGGGATCCAGCAGCCCCAGCTGCCGCTTGCGTGCCTTGCGCACGAGTGCGGGGTCGACCACCACCCACTGGTCGCGCAGCCGGACCACCGGGCGGTGTTCCGCCACCAGGGCGTCCATCTCGGCCTCGGTCAGCTCCTCGCCGCCGAGCGCCAGCTGCCAGCTGAAGTCGAAGAGCTGGTCCGCCTCGAAGAACGGGGTGCCGTCGGTCGCCGAGCCGGGTGCGGGGCGGACCACGGCGGTGGCGGTGAGCGAGCGGGCGAGGTCGCGCGGCCAGTGCACGCGCACCCCGGCCGCTTCCAGCCGGTGCGCCGCGGCACCCAGCAGGTCGTACAACTCCTCGTCGGAGAGCGGCAGTACGTCGGGGACCGGTTGCTCCAGGAGCCGGCTGAGCGGCGGCCAGACCCGGCCCGCGCGGCGCAGCGCCAGCACGGTGTCGATGCGGGCCCGCGGCCCGAAGTGCTCGCCGCCGTCGCCTGCCCAGAGGTCGGCCACGTCCACCAGATGGGTCGGGTCGGCGAGGCTGTGCACCTGCACGACGGCGGCCCCCGCCCTGCGCGGGCCTTCACCTCCGCCGTCCTCGTCCTCCCGGCTGTCGAAGAGTCCGTACACGGGCAGGTCCAGCCGCAGGGAGACCCGCACTCCGGCGTCCGCGCCCGCCGCCACTTCGGCGGCCCACTCGCGCAGCCCCGGCAGCTGCTGTGCCTCGCGCGCGGCGAACGGCGCACCGAGTGCGAGGGCGGCGGCGGGCGTACGGGGCAGGGTGTCGGCGACGGCGTCGACGAACGACCGCACCAGGTGCGCCGGGTCGGGGACCTGGAGCGGGGTGCGGTCCGGGACCGGGACGGCGTACGCCTCGACGGGCAGAGCGGCGGCGATGGCCCGCAGCTGCGCGATGTCGGCGGCGTCCGGCGGCCCGGCCCGCCAGGCGTCGTGGTCGGTTGCGGTGAGTCCGGGCAGCAGCAGGCCGCGCGCGACGAGATGCAGGGCGTGCAGGGCGGCGGCGCCCCAGCAGCGGGCGGCCGGGTGCGCGGCAGGGTCGTGCCCGGCGGCGGCGAGGAGGGGCAGTGCCTCGGGCAGGGACAGGAGCCGGGCGGGGACGGTACGGGACCGCAGGACCGCCCCGTGCTGTCGCACGACGGTCACCTCACCGTCGGTGCCGGGCGCGCCGCCGCCCTGGAGCGGATCCCCGTCGGGGCTCCAGAGGGCGATGCGGGCGTCGCGGGGCAGTGCGGCGGGAAGGTAGAGGACGGCCGCGCCCGAGGGCAGCCGGTACTGCGTCGCATGCGGTGCCCGCGCCAAGGCCATCGCGCCCACACCTCCCTTCGGGGTCCGGATCTGCGCAGGTGAGCGCAGGGATGCTTACTGGACCTGAAAGTCTACGGCCGAGGTCTGACAACCCGGACCGACGCGAGGGCGGAAGGGGTGGGGCGGGGTCGGGGTGGCGCAGGCCGGGGCGGGGTCGGGGCGGGCCAGGGTGAGGAAAGCCGAGGCGGGCAGGCCGGGGCCGGGGGAGGTGGCGAGGCAGGCGGGAGCGGAACGGGGCCGTCGTAGCTCTCATCGGCCGGGGCAGCCACCCGCCTCACCGGGTCGGCGCCCCGCCCGAGCGGACGACCGCGGTGCGGACCGGCGTCCGGGCGGGGCCGTGGGCTGTCGCGGCTCGGCCGCGGGGACCGCCGGAGGTGTGGCCATACAGCGCACAGCCATCTGTCCGGACGGCTCGGGCGCCGGAGCCGCCGGGGCGCGCGCCCGTACGGCCGTACCACCACGCGCCGTACAGCCACGCTGACGCACACACCCCCGGGCGCAGGGCGTGCGCGCGCCCGCCCCGCGCCCCCCGCCCCCCCCGGGCCCCCCCCCCCACCCCAGCCACGGGCACAGCCGCGCCCCCCCACCCACTTGGACGATAGCCCCACCCCCCCCCGGGGGGGCGGGGGGGGGCGGCCCCCCCCCCCCCCCCCCCGCGCCCGCACCGGGGCCCGCACCCGCACCCGAGCCTCTGCCTCAGCCGCGCCCCACATCCCTGTTGCTCATGCGCCCCACCACCCCCACCTGGAGCGTCGTTCCGCCATTCACCGTTCCTGACATCTCGTTGTGCACGTCGCGCACGTGCACCCCGCCCGCGTCCTCCGGCGGCCTCAGTTCCGCGACGAGCGAGCGGAGTTGCCCGGCCGCCTGCGGATCCGACGTCAGCACGCGGCGGATGCGCATCAGCCACTCTCCCCGCAGCGCCGCCTCCATCTCGTGGTCCGCGGCTGCCTGGGCCTCGGTGAGTTCGGCCCGGGAGACCTCCAGTTCGGCCTCGACCGTCTCCAGCTCGTCCGGTCCGTTCCCACGCGCGAAGAACCGGCCGAGCCGGGAGCGTGCCTGCGCCCAGCCGTCGGTCGTCATCTGCGTCACCAGCGTGGTCGCTCCCGCCGTGGCCAGCGCAATCAATTCCGGTTCCACCGGGCCCCCTTCGTCGGATTCGGGCGGATGTCCGCGAACGGGCCCGCCCCCTGTCGACCACCGTAGATCCGCCTCGGCCCCGGAGCACCCCGTTCACCGGCTTCACCCACACGGCGGCCCCCGCCCACGGCCGTCTCAGAGGGCGAGCCAGCCCACTCCGCCGTACCAGTGCCCGCCTGCCCGCAGGTGTCCCGCGACCGCGCGCTCCAAGGAGGTGCGGCGGGGCAGTTGCGCGACCGGGAGATCGGGGTCGCCGTAGACGAAGCGGACGGTGTCCTTGTCGTACTCCTCCTTGCCTGCGGTGATCCGCTCGAAGAGGTCCTGGAAGCCGAGGATGCGGGAGTGTGCGGGAAGGTGCTCCCGCAGCTGCGGGTCGAGCAGCCAGGACTCGCACAGCGCCACCGCGAACCGCACCCCGGGGAAGTGGCGCGGGAAGAAGTCGCGCGCCCGGGCCAGGGAGTCCGCGCACGCACGCGCGGTGAGCGGACCGGAGAAGTCCGGAATGTGGATGTTCAGGCAGGGGTCTCCCGCCCGCTCGGGCCACCCCGCCTCAGTCAGGGAGGCCACGTCCGCCTCCTGCACCCGGCCCAGCTGGAACTGGAGCCGGCCCAACTGGTAGATCTCCCCCCGGAAGTGCAGGCCGAGCCACTGGGGCGCCACAAGACCGCCCCTCCCCGTCTGCCTGCGGCACACCGCCATGTTGCGGCCCAGATCGGCGAGGGTCCGCCGGGAGACCTCCTGAGGAATGCCGAGTGCACGGTGCTGGGCCCGCACCCGGGGAAGCAGCGCGAGGAACACGGTGACCGCGAAATAGCGCCCGGCCTCGCCGAGTTCCGCGGGCAGCTGCGGAATCCGCACCCCGCCACCCGGGATACCGATGTCCTGCATCAGCCCCCGGACGCACTGCTCCCGCAGGAGCCCCCACTGCGGATCGTCCGCCACCCGGGCCAGCAGGGCGGCCAGTGGGTTGATGTCCTCGTGCGGCACCGCGAGATCCAGCAGTACGGCGGGGAGTTCGTCGGCCGTCGGCAGTACGGCATCCGGCTCGGGCCCCTCCAGCCCCTCCAGTTCCGTCAGCCACTTCGCCAACTCCGCGTCCGCCCGGAGCACTTCCCGTACGGCCACCATGCGCGCCACCCCTCGTCGTCGCTGCCCGGAGTCCCCATCTTCCTCGCACCGCGTAGGCTCCCCACGCCCACCGGACCGGTTTCAGGCCACCGGCCTCACTGCCCCCCGGACCGGTTTCAGGCCACCGGCCCCACTGCCCGCCGCCGTGGTTTCAGGCCACCGCTCCGCCGCCCGCCGCACCGGCCCTAGGTCACCAGTCCCGCCCGCTCCCGCAGCTCGTGCCACACCTTGCGCACCTGGGGCTCCAGCGCTTCCAGCGGTCCGTCGTTGTCGATCACCAGGTCCGCGACGGCGAGCCGCTGCTCCCGGGTGGCCTGGGCCGCCATCCGCCCGCGCGCATCCGCCTCGGTCGTGCCGCGCAGCCGGACCAGCCGGTCCAGCTGTGTCGCGGGCGAGGCGTCCACGACCACGACGA
Organism: Streptomyces sp. NPDC058663; assembly: GCF_042716745.1. NCBI lineage: Bacteria > Bacillati > Actinomycetota > Actinomycetes > Kitasatosporales > Streptomycetaceae > Streptomyces > Streptomyces sp. NPDC058663. The sequence continues at coordinate 35,268 of NZ_JBHXRV010000004.1, read as the reverse complement.
GGTCGTAGAGCGGGGCCAGCGCGTTCTCGGTGAGCAGCGGTACGTCGTGGACGACGACCGCGTCGTCGTCCGCTGCCCGCTCCAGTTCGGCCGACCGCGCCCCGACCAGCGGGTGCACGATCCCGTTGAGCCTCTTGAGCTTCCCGGGATCGGCGAAGACGATCGCGCCCAGCGCGGGCCGGTCCAGCGTGCCGTCCGCCGTGAGGACGCCCTCGCCGAACTCCGCCACCACGGCGTCGAGCCCGGGAGTCCCGGGCTCGACGACCTCACGTGCGATCTTGTCCGCGTCGACGACGACCGCGCCGTACGACGCGAGCAGCCGCGACACTTCACTCTTGCCGGCGCCGATACCGCCGGTCAGGCCCACTTTCAGCATGCCCCGCAGCCTAAGCGGTGCGTCCCGTCCCGTCCCGGAATCGTCCCCTCCTGGAATCCTTGCCGCTCCCGTCCCGGAACCCTTGCCGCCCCGTCCCGGAGCCCTGGCCGCTCCCGGCCGGTAGGCCGGCCCTGCACGGCACGGCCCTACAGGTCGCCCTCCCGCTCGGCGAGGAACTTCTCGAATTCCAGGCCGATCTCGTCCGCCGAGGGCAGGTCCTTGGCCTCGGCGACGAGGCTGCCGCGGGTCTCCGCGCCGGCCATCGCGTCGTACTGGTGCTCAAGTCCCTGGACCAGTGCGACCAGTTCCTCGTCGCCCTCGCCGACCTGCCGATCGATCTCATCCTGGGTGCGCCGCGCCTCCGAGCGCAGGGAGTGCGCCACCGAGGGCAGGACCAGACCGGTCGCCGCGGTGATCGCCTCCAGCACGGTCAGCGCCGAGTCGGGGTAGGCGGAGCGCGCCACGTAGTGCGGTACGTGGGCGGCGACGCCGAGCACGTCGTGCCCCGACTCCACCAGCCGGAACTCCAGCAGCGATGCCGCCGAGCCGGGTACCTGCGCCTCGTCGAACGGGCTGCGGTGCCCGGGCACCAGGTCCGTACGGTTGCCGTGCGGGGTCAGCCCGACCGGACGGGTGTGCGGGACACCCATCGGTATGCCGTGGAAGTTCACCGCCAGCCGCACGCCGAGGCGCTCCACGATCTGCCGGACCGCCGCGGAGAACCGCTCCCATTCGACGTCCGGCTCCGGCCCGGCGAGCAGCAGGAACGGGGCGCCCGTGGCGTCCTGCACCAGGTGCACTTCCAGGGACGGGGTCTCGTAGTCCGTCCACTTGTCGCGACGGAACGTCAGCAGGGGCCTGCGGGCCCGGTAGTCCACCAGCCGGTCGTGGTCGAAGCGCGCCACGACCTGGTGCGGCAGGGTGTCCAGCAGCTTCTCGACGATCTGGTCGCCGGTCTCCCCCGCGTCGATATACCCGTCGAAGTGGTAGAGCATGACAAGTCCGGCCGACTCCTGGGCGAGCGCCATGTCGACGACTGCCAGCCCCTTCGGCTCCCATGCGTACAAACCCTGCGGATCAAGCACGATTACCGCTACCTCCTCGTGGTTCACAGGGAAGAACGTGCTCGGCGGCCCGGGCATTCCCGCCGCGCCCTCCTTCGCTCGGGCAGGTGGCCCCGACACGCGGCGAGGCCCGCTCCCCCGAGGGGGAGCGGGCCTCGCTCTACAGCCGGTTCAGCTGCCGACCGCCGTCATCGGGCGGTCACGGTCGCGCGGACCGGAGGGGGTCGGAGCTTCAGCTCTGGCCGCCCGCCAGCTTCTCGCGCAGGGCAGCCAGGGCCTCGTCCGACGCCAGGGCGCCGGAGTTGTCGTCCGACTCCGAGGAGTACGAACCACCCGAGATGCTCGCGCCGGCGTTGCCACCGGTGGCGGCCGGAGCGGCAGCGCCCTCGGCAGCGGCGGCCTCGTCGGCCTCGCGGGACTTGATGACCTGGGCCTGGTGCTGCTCGAAGCGCTGCTGCGCCTCGGCGTACTGACCCTCCCAAGCCTCACGCTGGGTCTCGAAGCCCTCGAGCCAGTCGTTCGTCTCGGGGTCGAAGCCCTCGGGGTAGATGTAGTTGCCCTGGTCGTCGTACGACGCGGCCATGCCGTAGAGGGTCGGGTCGAACTCGACCGAGGCCGGGTCGGAGCCGAAGGACTCGTTGGCCTGCTTCAGCGACAGCGAGATCCGGCGACGCTCGAGGTCGATGTCGATGACCTTGACGAAGATCTCGTCGTTGACCTGGACGACCTGCTCCGGGATCTCCACGTGGCGCTCGGCCAGCTCGGAGATGTGGACCAGGCCCTCGATGCCCTCGTCGACGCGCACGAACGCACCGAACGGAACCAGCTTCGTGACCTTGCCGGGAACGACCTGGCCGATCTGGTGCGTACGGGCGAACTGCTGCCACGGGTCTTCCTGCGTCGCCTTCAGCGACAGGGAGACACGCTCGCGGTCCATGTCGACGTCGAGAACCTCGACGGTGACTTCCTGGCCGACCTCGACAACCTCGGACGGGTGGTCGATGTGCTTCCAGGACAGCTCGGAGACGTGCACGAGACCGTCGACGCCACCCAGGTCCACGAAGGCACCGAAGTTGACGATCGAGGAAACGACGCCGGAGCGGACCTGACCCTTCTGGAGGGTCGTGAGGAACGTCTGACGCACCTCGGACTGGGTCTGCTCGAGCCAGGCACGGCGGGACAGGACCACGTTGTTGCGGTTCTTGTCCAGCTCGATGATCTTGGCCTCGAGCTCCTTGCCCACGTAGGGCTGGAGGTCGCGGACGCGGCGCATCTCGACGAGGGAGGCAGGCAGGAAGCCACGGAGGCCGATGTCGAGGATGAGACCACCCTTGACGACCTCGATGACGGTGCCGGTGACGATCCCGTCCTCTTCCTTGATCTTCTCGATCGTGCCCCAGGCGCGCTCGTACTGTGCGCGCTTCTTCGAGAGGATCAGGCGGCCTTCCTTGTCCTCCTTCTGGAGAACCAGGGCCTCGATCTCGTCGCCGACCTTGACGACCTCGTTCGGGTCGACGTCGTGCTTGATCGAGAGCTCGCGGCTCGGGATCACGCCTTCGGTCTTGTAGCCGATGTCGAGGAGAACCTCGTCGCGGTCGACCTTGACGATGACGCCGTCAACGATGTCGCCATCGTTGAAGTACTTGATCGTCTCGTCGATCGCCGCGAGGAACGCGTCCGCGTCGCCGATGTCGTTGACCGCAACCTGCGGCGTGGTGGCGGTGGTCTCGGTGCTGCTCGTCATGTGGGAAAGGGCTCCGGTACGGACAGAAGTCGTAGGTACTGCTACGCCGTGAGCCCTTCGTTCTGCAGCGACCGGACAGCCGAAGAAGCACCACCGAAAATTTTGCCGGAGGCGCCTCGAAAACCGAGGGGACATACATACAGATACGAGCGCGGCCTGCTAGGTCTGAGGCGCGCAGGCTCGCAGCGCAACTTGTAGCATACGGGGGCTGCCGGGCAGGGTCAATGCGCGAAGCCACACACCAGGGGCGGAACGCCCCATACCCGGCACAACTCAGGTTCGGCGAGGCCACCGTGGCCCTTCCGCCCACTTCCGTGACCGCGGCGAAGCCGCCCGCGGACGCCGCGGGCGGAGCCTACTCAGACGATTCAGACGGGCGCAATGATCCACGAGGACGACGCTTTCGAGGCCCTTGACGTGTTCGGTGACTCCGCCGAGCCGGACGACTCCGAACCGGCGGCGACCCGGCGCGAGGCCGGAGACGACGAGAGCAGCCGGGCCAGCAGGGGCTGGTGGGACCGCAACGCGGACGAGTACCAGCAGGACCACGGCACCTTCCTGGGCGACGACCGCTTCGTGTGGGGGCCCGAGGGGCTCGACGAGGCGGAGGCGGAGCTGCTGGGCCCCGCCGCCTCCCTCAGGGGGCTGGACGTACTGGAGATCGGCGCGGGTGCCGCGCAGTGCGCCCGCTGGCTGGCCGCACAGGGCGCCCGCCCGGTCGCCCTGGACCTCTCGCACCGCCAGCTCCAGCACGCGCTGCGGATCGGCGGTGGCGAGGACGGAGTGGGCCTGGTGCAGGCGGACGCGGGGGCGCTGCCGTTCGCGGACGGCTCCTTCGACCTGGCGTGCTCCGCGTACGGCGCGGTGCCGTTCGTCGCGGACCCGGTGAAGGTGTTCCGCGAGGTGCACCGGGTGCTGCGGCCCGGCGGGCGCTGGGTGTTCTCGGTGACCCACCCGATCCGCTGGGCGTTCCCGGACGAGCCGGGCCCCGAGGGCCTCTCCGTCTCCGCCTCCTACTTCGACCGCGTGCCCTACGTGGAACAGGACGAGCAGGGGAACGCGGTGTACGTCGAGCACCACCGCACCCTCGGCGACCGCGTCCGTGACGTGGTCGCGGGCGGTTTCCACCTGCTGGACCTGGTGGAGCCGGAGTGGCCCGCCTGGAACCACGCGGAATGGGGCGGCTGGTCCCCCCTCCGCGGCAACCTCATCCCCGGCACCGCCATCTTCCTCTGCCAACGCCCCTGACCCCGCCCCTCATCTCCCCCCGTTCCGCCCCCTTGGGCGGCGGGGCCGCCCTGCCCCTCCCCGCCCCCAGCCCCCTTGGGCTGCGGGGCCGCCCCCGGGGGCGGAACGGGCCGGCAAGGGGGCGGCCCCCCGGCGGAGCCGAACCCCTGCACCCCGCCTCACCCGAGCCCCCACCCCCGCACCACCGCCCGACCCGGCCCCCACCCGTACGACACTGAACCCGTGATCCGCACCGACGCCCTCGACCGGCTCCCCGTCCGCACCGCCCTCCCCCACCTCACCGCCGCCCTCGCCTCGCACGGCACCGCCGTGCTCTGCGCGCCGCCCGGCACCGGCAAGACGACCCTGGTGCCGCTGGTCCTCGCCGGACTCGTGGGCGGGGGTCCGGCCCGCCGGGTGGTGGTGGCAGAGCCGCGCAGGATCGCCGCCCGCGCCGCCGCCCACCGGATGGCCTGGCTGCTGGGCGAGCAGGTCGGCGACCGCGTCGGGTTCACCGTGCGCGGTGAGCGCCGGGTGGGCCCCCGGACGGTCGTCGAGGTCGTCACCACGGGCGTACTGCTCCAGCGCCTCCAGCGCGACCAGGAGCTGGCCGGCGTCGACACCGTCGTGCTCGACGAGTGCCACGAGCGGCACCTGGACGCGGACACCGCGGCGGCCTTCCTCGTCGACGTACGGGAGACCCTGCGGCCCGAGCTGCACCTGGTCGCGGCGTCGGCGACGACGGACGCGGCCGGCTGGGCGGCGCTGCTGGGCGGCGCACCGGTGGTGGAGGCCCAGGGGGTCTCGTACCCGGTGGAGACGGTGTGGGCGCCGCCGGCCCGCCCGGTCCGCCCGCCGCACGGGATGCGGGTGGATCCGGCCCAGCTCACGCATGTGGCGTCGGTGGTGCGCCGGGCGCTGTCGGAGCGGTCGGGCGACGTGCTGTGCTTCCTGCCCGGGGTGGGGGAGATCTCCCGCGTGGCGGGGCAGCTGGGCGGCGTGGACGCGGAGGTGCTGCAGGTGCACGGGCGCGCGCCCGCCGCGGTCCAGGACGCGGTGCTCGCGGGCTCCTCGACGGGCCGCCGGGTGGTCCTGACGACGTCGGTCGCCGAGTCGAGCCTGACGGTGCCGGGTGTGCGGGTGGTCGTGGACTCGGGGCTCGCGCGCGAACCGCGCACCGACCACGCGCGCGGACTGAGCGCGCTGACGACGGTACGGGCGTCCCGGGCGGCGGCCCGGCAGCGGGCGGGCCGGGCCGGGCGCGAGGCCCCGGGAGCGGCGTACCGCTGCTGGGACGAGGCGGAGGAGGTGCGGCTGCCGGCCTTCCCGAACCCGGAGATCAAGGTTGCCGACCTCACCGCCTTCGCCCTCCAGGCTGCCTGCTGGGGCGATCCTGACGCCTCGGGGCTGGCGCTGCTCGACGCGCCCCCGGCCGGGGCGATGGCGGCGACGCGGGAGGTGCTGAGGGCGGTCGGCGCGGTGGATGCGGACGGCCGGGCGACCGGGCGCGGTGTACGCCTGTCCCGGCTCGGCCTGCACCCGCGGCTGGGACGCGCCCTGCTGGACGGTGCCCGCGAGGTGGGTGCGCGGCGGGCGGCCGAGGTGGTGGCGCTGCTGAGCGAGGAACCGCCGCGGGAGTACGGCGACGACCTGGCGGCGGCCTGGCGGGCGGCCCGTCGCGGCACCGACGGGTACGGGGCCCGCTGGAAGCAGGAGGCACGGCGGCTGGCCTCGCAGGCGGACGCACGCGACGGGTCCGGTGCGGCCGGTTCCGGTCCGGGGCCCGGCGGGGGCGGGAGGTCGGCGGATGCTGGGGGCGGGGCGGCCGGTGGCCGGTCCGACGATGCGGCCGCGGGGCTGGTGGCCGCGCTGGCGTTCCCCGAGCGGGTGGCCGGGGCACGGGGCGGCGGGGCGTTCCTGATGGTGTCGGGCACGGGGGCGGAGGTGTCGGACGGGTCGCGGCTGCGCGGTGCGGGGTGGCTGGCGGTGGCCGTCGCGGACCGGCCCTCGCACTCGGCGTCCGCGCGCGTACGGCTGGCCGCCGAGATCGACGAGGGCACCGCGCGCCTGGCGGCCGCGCATCTGCACGCCTCGGGTGAGGAGGTGCGCTGGGAGGGCGGGGACGTCGTCGCCCGGCGGGTGGAGCGGCTGGGCGCCGTCGAGTTGACCGTACGGCCGCTGAAGGACCCGCCCCGTGCGCGGGTGCGGGAGGCGCTGCGCGAGGGGCTCCGGCGGGAGGGGCTCGGGCTGCTGCGCTGGACGGCGGACGGGGCGGCGCTGCGGGAGCGGCTGGCCTTCCTGCACCGTGAGCTCGGAGCGCCCTGGCCCGACGTCTCGGACGAGGCGCTGGCCGGGCGGGCGGAGGAGTGGCTGGAGCCCGAACTGTCGCGGGCCCGGCGGAAGGCCGACCTGGGGCGGATCGACGCCGGGCAGGCACTGCGGCGGCTGCTGCCGTGGACGACCGGGGACGCGGCCCGGCTGGACGAGCTGGCGCCGGAGCGGATCGAGGTGCCGAGCGGGTCGCGGATCCGGGTGGACTACGGGGGCCCGCAGCCGGTGCTGGCGGTGAAGCTGCAGGAGATGTTCGGCCTGGCGCGGACGCCCCGGGTGGGCGGGGAGCCCGGGGTGCCCGTGCTGGTGCACCTGCTGTCGCCGGCGGGCCGGCCCGCGGCGGTGACCGCGGATCTGGCGTCGTTCTGGCGGGAGGGGTACCGGGCGGTCCGCGCGGAACTGCGGGGCCGCTATCCGAAGCACCCCTGGCCGGAGGACCCCGGGGCGACGGCAGCGACCCGCCGCACGAACGCGAGGCTGCGGTAGCGGTCGAGCGGCGGCTCGGGGCGGTACGGCCCGACACCCAGGCCGGGGCGGTACGGCCCGACGCCCGGCAGGGGCTACGCCAGCCGGAGAACGGCGGCACGGGGCCGTACGGCCCGGCACCCCGCCCTGAGCGGTACGGCCCGGCGCCCGGCACGGGGCCGCAGACGCGCAGCGGTACGGTCCGCGACGGCCCGACGCCAGGCCCGGGTCGGCACGCCCGGCACCCGGCCCGGGTCGGTACTCCCGCGTCCGCCACCCACGCCTGTGCCCGTCCTGCCCGCGCCCAGGCACACCGCATCACTGCGATGCGGCCCCTCACCCAGCCGCTCCGGACCGCGGCGGTACGAACCGCCCGGCCGGGCACGCCTACGCCGGTGTCGTCACCGCCGCCTCACGCTCCCGTGCCGCCCGCCTGCCCGCCCCCTGCCTCCGGCTCCTTCCCTCCAGCCACAGGGAGAGCGCCAGCAGGGCCACGCCCAGGGTGAGGAAGCCCCAGGGGAGGTAGGAGGTGAGCAGGAGGATCAGGGTGCGCTGGGACTTGACGAGGGCGACGGTCGAGTCGACGTAGTCGGCGCGCATCTTGACGTGGCCGGAGAACGCGGTGACCTTGTCGCGGCCTCCCAGCAGGCTGCCGCCGCGCATCTCTTCCTGGTGGATCTCCTCGCCGTTGACGGGGGCTCCGGTCACGGGGTCGACCCAGAACATCCGCTTGGTCGTGTACCACATGCTCGTACCGGTCTGCTTCTCCAGCCGGGTGGAGTCGATGCCCGGCATCGGCATCTTCTTGGGGTAGCGCACCTTGGTCCAGGGGATGGTCTGCTCGAAGTAGTAGACCTCCAGGCCGTGGAAGGTCCGGGTGCCCCGGTAACGGATGGGAGCGGCCTTCAGCGCGCGGTAGTCGTAGTAGTCGTAGTCCCGCTTCTCGGTGAGGAAGGGCCATTTGTACTCGATGCCGCTGCGCCGCACCGGGTCGCCGTCGACCATTTCGCCGGTGGCGTGCACCGGGTCCTGGGTGTGGGCGTCGAAGACGTACCGCTCGGGAATGGCGGAGACCATCTTGCCGTCGGGGCCCACGACGTAGGAGAGGGTGTCCCACACGACGACGTCGCGGCCGGCCGTTGCCTCGATCTTCTCGGACTCCTCGACGTTGCCCTTGAGGGTCTGCACGACGGTCAGCTTCTCGACCTTCTTGGGCTGCATGGTGCTGTAGTCGACGAGGATGGCGGGCTTGGCCTCCAGGACTGCTTCCTGGTACTGGCCCGGCGGGACCTTGGCCAGCCTCGGGAACGCGTACCAGCGCAGCAGCGGGGAGAGCGCGGCGAAGAAGACCGCGAGGGCGAGCAGGACCAGGCTGGCTTTGCGTCGCATGTGCGGGCTCGCCCCCCTACTTCTTCGGGCCGGGGACGGTGGTCAGCAGGGGCTTCGGCGAGGTCTCGCCGGGCGGTGTGCCGACGGCCGTGACGGCGAGGACCAGGGCGAACGCCGCGGCCAGTCCGACGGCTGCGGCGATGACTGCGCGCATGGGCCGACTCCCTCCCGTTGTACGGTTTCTGACGTCCCGTCAGAGATGGGGCACGGTAGCAACGGGGACACGAGAGGGGAACAGATCGCGCGGCACGAACGCGGCACGGACGCGGCGCACACACGGCACGGGCCGGGGATCCAGTCCCCGGCCCGTGCCGTGTGTGTGCCGCCCGCCGTGGGCCGGCCGCTAGGGCTTCGCCGTCCCCGTCGGCGACGCGGTGCCCGAGGGGCTCGACGGTGTGGTCGGTGTCGTCGTGGGCGGCTTCGTCGGGGTCGTCGGGGTCGTCGGCGGAGTGGTGGGCGGGGTGGTCGGCGCCGCGGTGACCGTCAGCTGCACGTTCAGTACGACGCCGTCCGCGACGATGCGCAGGACGTAGGTGCCCGCCGGGCCGTCCGCGTACAGCTCCGGCAGCTTCACCGTGCCGTCGGCGCCCGTGACGAGCCCGCTCGCGGTGCGTACCGCCGTGCCGTCCTCGGCCTTGAAGTACGGGCCCTTGGTGCCGACGACCACGGCGGAGACCTTCGCCCCGGCCAGGGCCTTGCCTCCGTCGGTGGCCTTGACCTCGACCCGCTCCTCGAAGGCGTCCCCGGTCTCGGCCTTGAGCACGGTGTCCGTCGTGCGCACGAGCGCGTCGGCCTTCGGTGCCGGAGCGGGGCGGGCGGTGACGGACGCCCAGAACTCGGCGGCGGGCGCGCCGGGCGCGGTCGCCCGGATCACGAAGGAGCCCGCCTTCTCGCCCGCCGCGAGGACCGGCGCGGTCGCGATGCCGTCCTTGCCTGTGGTCACGGTGGCGCGCAGCGCGTTGCCCGGGAAGCGGGCACCGGTGGCACCGACCACGGTGAAGCCGACCTCGGCCCCGGCCACCGGCTTGCCCGTCGCGGACAGGGCCCGCACCGCGGGGCGGCCGGCGAAGTTCTTGCCCGCGACGGCGGTGAGCTTCTGCCCGGCCGTCACCGCCAGTCGGCCGACCCCCGCCGGAGTCGTCGTCGGCGGCTTGGCCGGAGTGGTGGGCGGCTTGGTGGTGGGGGTGGCCGGCTTGGTGGCGGGCGGGGTGGGGCCCGGGGCCGGGGTGGTCGGGGCCGGGAGTGCCGGGGCGGTCGGTGTGATGGCTCCGCCGCCCGCGCCGGGCCCGGTGGTGGGCGGGCTGTTGGGCTCGGGGGCGGACGGCTGGACTCCGCTGCCGTCCGGGACCTGGTGGGTGCCGCGGTTGTAGAACTCGTACCAGGACAGGACCGTCCGCAGGTACTCCCGCGACTGGTTGTAGCTGAGGATCGCCTTCTCGCGGTCGTTCGCGTCCGTCATGTCGCGGGAACCGGCGCAGAGGTAGTGACCGGCGGCGAGGGCGGCGTCGTAGATGTTGTTCGGGTCCTTGCGGCCGTCGCCGTTGCCGTCCTTGCCGCTGTTGGCCCAGGTCGACGGGATGAACTGCATCGGGCCTATCGCCCGGTCGTACGTGGCGTCGCCGTCGAACTCACCCTTGTCGGTGTCCGCTATGTGCGCGAAGCCGACACCGTTGAGCTCCGGTCCGCGGATCGGCTTGAGGGTGGTGCCCTGGGCGTCGACCTGCCCGCCGCGCGCCTGGCCGGACTCCACCTTGCCTATCGCGGCCAGGAGTTGCCACGGCAGCCGGCAGGACGGGTCGGCCGCCTCGACGGCCGCCTGCGCCTTCTTGTACGCGTCCAGGACGGTCGCCGGAAGGCCCGCTTCCGCCGCGCCCGCGGCGACGGTGCCGTCCCCGGTGCCGGGGGCGCCGGTGGCCGGGGCGGGGGTGGTCAGCGGCGGGAGGTCGGTGTAGTAGGGGGAGTTGCCCGTGGCCGCGGACCCGGACCCCGGCTTCGCGCCGGCCGCCTGACCGTCGTACGGGGTTCCCGTGGCTCCGGGGGCCTGCGACGCGGACAGGGCGGCCACGGCTATCGCCGCGACCGCTGTCGTGGTCGCCCCCTTGCGCAAACGACGACCGAACTGTGCAGCCATGCGACTGGTCCCTCCCCATTGGCGGCAGTGCGCGCTCCCCAGCGCGACGACCCACGTGACACTACGACACCTCTCGACGTCCGGGCACAGGGTTCTGGGTGGTTTTCACCAGTTCGACACCTGAGAAACTCCTGAGAGACGAGGCTCGAAGGTCCCGCATACTGAGCGTTATTGATCACAGACGGTCAAGAGTTCAGCAGACCTCACCTGGGGGCCAAGGGTGCCGTTCACACTCAGCCATGCCGCAGCCGTCCTGCCTGCGATCCGCCGGGACGGCACCGCACGCGGCCCCTTCCTCGCCTCGGCACTGGTCGCCGGGTCCTTCGCCCCCGACCTGACGTACTACCTCGCGTCCGGCGTCCCCGGCGGCATGGAGTTCGGCGGCCTCACCCACTCCCTGCCCGGCATCCTCACCGTCGACGTCCTGTGCACGGCACTGCTGGTGGGGCTGTGGCTGCTGGTGCGCGCTCCCCTGGTGGCGCTGCTGCCCCGCCGCTGGCAGGGGCGGGTGTACGGGGTCGTGCGCGGGGCCCGCTGGGAGGGCGTGTCCGCGTCGCTGGCGGGCAGGTTCGTGCTGTCGGCGGTGGTGGGGGCGCTGACCCATGTGGGATGGGACCTCTTCACCCACCCCGGGCGGCTCGGCATGGAACTGTTCCCCGTGCTCGGCCAGGTGTACGCGGGATTCCCCCTCTACACCTATGCGCAGTACGGGACTTCGGCACTGGCCGCCGCCGGCCTCGGCTGGTTCCTGGTGACGGCACTGCGGCGGCAGAGCGGCCCGGTCGCCGCCCCGGGCGAGGTGCCGCCGCTGTCGAGGGGGCAGCGGGTGGCAGGTGGCGCGCTGCTCCTGGGGTGTGCGGTGCTCGGCGCGGTGCAGCGGTGCGTGCGCTGGGCCGCCCATCAGACCGTGCCGCTGCGCCCCTTCGACTACATCCCGACGATCTGCTTCGGTGCGGGCGCCGGGCTGCTGGTGGCGCTGGTGCTGTACGCGGTACTGGTGGACCGGTGGCGGCGGTCCGCAGCGGAAGCACCCCGGGTCCCCGTCCCGTAGCGGGATTGCCGTCCCGCGCAACCCCGGGCCCCCGTCCCGCAGAGGGGTTACCGTCCCGCAGAACCCCGGGCCCCGTCCCGCAGAGGCGTCCCCGTCCCGCAAGGCCCCCGGGGCTCACCCGTAGAGGCGTCCCCCGTGGCGCCGGCGCCCCACGGGCGGCGGGGGCCGCTCTCCGGCCCCCGCCCCTGTCCCGCTCAGTGCGCGGCCGACTCCCAGTCCGCGCCGACGCCCACCGACACGTCCAGTGGCGCCCGCAGTTCGACCGCCGAGGCCATCTCGTGGCGGACGATCTCCTCGACCTGCTTCCGCTCGCCCTTCGCGATCTCCAGCACGATTTCGTCGTGCACCTGGAGCAGCATCCGCGAGGTCATCCCGGCCTTCTCCAGCGCGGCGTCCACGTTCAGCATCGCCACCTTGACGATGTCGGCGGCGGTGCCCTGGATGGGGGCGTTGAGTGCCATCCGCTCGGCCATCTCGCGGCGCTGCCGGTTGTCGCTGTTGAGGTCGGGCAGGTAGCGGCGGCGGCCGAGCATCGTCTCCGTGTACCCGGTCGCCCTGGCCTCCTCCACGGCGCGCTGGAGGTAGTCCTGCACCCCGCCGAACCGCTCGAAGAAGGTGTTCATCAGACCGCGGGCCTCGCCCGCGTCGATGTTCAGCTGCTGGGAGAGGCCGAACGCGGAGAGCCCGTAGGCCAGCCCGTACGACATCGCCTTGATCTTGCGGCGCATCTCCGGGTCGACCGCGGAGCGCTCCACCCCGAACACCTGGGAGGCGACGGTCGTGTGCAGGTCCTCGCCGGACTTGAACGCCTCGATCAGGCCCGCGTCCTCGGAGAGGTGGGCCATCACCCGCAGTTCGATCTGGCTGTAGTCGGCCGTCATCAGGCATTCGTAGCCCTCGCCAACGACGAACCCGCGGCGGATGGCACGCCCCTCGTCGGTGCGGACCGGAATGTTCTGCAGGTTGGGGTCGGTGGAGGACAGGCGTCCGGTGGCCGCCACCGTCTGGTTGAAGGTGGTGTGGATCCGGCCGTCGGCGCCCACCGTCTTGATCAGGCCCTCGACGGTGACGCGCAGCTTGGCCTGCTCCCGGTGGCGCAGCATGATCACCGGCAGTTCGTGCTCGGTCTGCGCCGCCAGCCAGGCCAGCGCGTCCGCGTCCGTGGTGTACCCGGTCTTGGTCTTCTTCGTCTTGGGCAGGGCCAGCTCGCCGAAGAGGATCTCCTGGAGCTGCTTGGGCGAGCCGAGGTTGAACTCGCGGCCCGCCGCGTCGTGCGCCTCGCCGACCGCCTGCTGCACCGCGCCCGCGAACTGCTGCTCCATGGACTGCAGGTGGGCCTGGTCGGCCGCGATCCCGTGCCGTTCCAGGCGGGCGAGCAGGATCGAGGTGGGCAGCTCCACGTCGTGCAGCAGCCCGTGCGCGCCGACCTCCTCCAGCTTCGTGCCGAGGGCGTCGCCGAGGTCGAGGACGGCGCGCGCCTGCGTCATCAGCGCGTCCGCGCCCGCATGGTCGTCGTCCTCGGACCCGAACGCCAGCTGTCCGTCGGCGACCGCCGCCGGGGCGAGCTCACGGCCCAGGTACTCCACCGACAGCGCGTCCAGCGCGAAGGAGCGGCGGCCCGGCTTCACCAGGTAAGCGGCCAGGGCGGTGTCCATGGAGACCCCGTCGACCTGCCAGCCGTGCTCGGGGAAGACCCGCATCACGCCCTTGGCGTTGTGCAGCACCTTGGAGCGCTCCGGGTCCGCGATCCAGCCGGCGAACGCCTTCTCGTCGGCCTCGTCGATCTCGGCCGGGTCGAACCAGGCCGCCTTCCCGTCGGCGGCCGCGAGGGCGACCTCGGTGACATTGCCGGTGCCCAGCGCCCAGGTGTCGACGGTGGCCACACCCAGCGGCCGCGCCCCGTGCTCGGCCAGCCACGGTGCGAGCTCACCGGCCGCGAGCACCGTCCCGTCCAGCGCGATACCGGCGGCCGGGGCCGCCGTCTCCTGCTCGGCGGCACCGGGGTCCACCGCGTACAGCCGCTCACGCAGCGACGGGTTGCGGATCTCCAGCACGTCCAGGACGCCGGCCACCGCCTCCCGGTCGTAGGGGGCGCGCGCCAGGTCCGCGGGCCCCTTGGCCAGCTCCACGTCGCGCACCATCTCGGTGAGCTTGCGGTTCAGCTTCACCGCGTCCAGGTGGTCCCGGAAGTTCTGCCCGGCCTTGCCCTTGACCTCCTCGGCGCGCTCCACCAGCTCGGCGAACGAACCGAACTGGTTGATCCACTTCGCGGCGGTCTTCTCCCCGACACCGGGAATGCCGGGCAGGTTGTCGGACGGGTCGCCGCGCAGCGCCGCGAAGTCCGGGTACTGCTGCGGAGTCAGCCCGTACTTCTCCTCCACCTTTTCCGGGGTGAATCGGGTCAGCTCGGAGACGCCCTTGGTCGGGTAGAGCACCGTGACGTGCTCGGTGATCAGCTGGAAGGAATCCCGGTCGCCGGTCACGATCAGCACGTCGAACCCGGCCTCCTCGGCCTGGGTGGCGAGCGTCGCGATCACGTCGTCCGCCTCGAACCCGTCGATCGCGAACCGGTCGACGTGCATCGCGTCGAGCAGCTCGCCGATCAGCTCGACCTGCCCCTTGAACTCGTCGGGGGTCTTGGACCGGTTCGCCTTGTACTCGGGGAACTCCGTCGAGCGCCAGGTCTTGCGCGACACGTCGAACGCCACGGCGAGATGCGTGGGCGCCTCGTCACGCAGGGTGTTCGCCAGCATCGACGCGAAACCGTAGATGGCGTTGGTCGGCTGGCCGCTCGCCGTCGTGAAGTTCTCCGCGGGCAGCGCGAAGAACGCCCGGTACGCCAGGGAGTGCCCGTCCATGAGGAGCAGGCGGGGACGTCCGCCCGAGGTCTCGGCGGTCGGCTTGTCTGTCTTCTTCGCTGCTGTCTTTGCCACGCCCCCGATCCTAGGCCGCCGCACTGACAATCCTCGTCCCGCCGCATCCCGTCCCTCCCCCGAAGACTCACTGTCAGTGCTCCGTGACAGGATCGGACACGTACCCGAAGTAGACGCCCGCAGCACCACCACCGCTCGAAGGGGAGCGCCATGGCAGCGAAGCCGCCCGCAGGGGACCCGGTCCAGGACGCGCCGCAGGTCGCCTCCCCGCAGCACGCCGCCGCCGGACTGCCCGCCATCGCCCACACCCTGCGCGCCGCACACCAGCAGATGGGCACGGCCCGCACCGCGCGCACCCTCCTCAAGGTCAACCAGAAGGACGGCTTCGACTGCCCCGGCTGCGCCTGGCCCGAGGAGGACAAGCGGCACACCGCCGAGTTCTGCGAGAACGGCGCGAAGGCCGTCGCCGAGGAAGCCACCCTGCGCCGCGTCACCCCCGCGTTCTTCGCCGCCCACCCGGTCTCCGAGCTCACCGGACGCAGCGGGTACTGGCTGGGGCAGCAGGGCCGGATCACCGAGCCGATGTACCTGGCCGAGGGCTCCGACCGGTACGAACCGGTGACCTGGGAGCGCGCCTTCGCCCTGATCGCCGCCGAGCTGAAGGCGCTCGGCTCCCCCGACGAGGCCGTCTTCTACACCTCGGGCCGCACCAGCAACGAAGCGGCGTTCCTGCTCCAGCTCTTCGCCCGCGAGTTCGGCACCAACAACCTGCCCGACTGCTCCAACATGTGCCACGAGTCGTCGGGCTCCGCGCTGACGGAGACCATCGGCATCGGCAAGGGCAGCGTCTCGCTGGAAGACCTGCACCGGGCCGACCTGATCATCGTCGCCGGGCAGAACCCGGGCACCAACCACCCGCGCATGCTGAGCGCACTGGAGAAGGCCAAACAGGCCGGCGCGAAGATCATCTCGGTGAATCCGCTGCCCGAGGCCGGCCTGGAGAAGTTCAAGAATCCGCAGACCCCCCTGGGCATGCTCAAGGGCACCGCCCTCACCGACCTCTTCCTGCAGATCCGGCTCGGCGGCGACCAGGCGCTCTTCCGCCTCCTCAACAAGCTCATCCTTCAAACCCCGGGCGCGGTCGACGAGCTGTTCGTCCGCGAACACACCCACGGGTACGAGGAGTTCACGGCCGCCGCGAAGGCCGCCGACTGGGACGAGACGCTGACCGCCACCGGCCTGGACCGCACCGACATCGAGCGCGCCCTGCGCATGGTGCTTCAGTCCCGGCGCGTCATCGTGTGCTGGGCCATGGGCCTCACCCAGCACAAACACTCCGTGCCGACCATCCGCGAAGTCGTCAACTTCCTCCTGCTGCGCGGCAACATCGGCCGCACCGGCGCCGGAGTCTGCCCCGTCCGCGGCCACTCCAACGTCCAGGGCGACCGCACCATGGGCATCTTCGAGCGGCCCGCACCCGCCTTCCTCGACGCCCTCGACAAGGAATTCGGCATCACCTCGCCCCGCCACCACGGGTACGACGTGGTCCGCGCCATCCGGGCCCTGCGCGACGGCGACGCCAAGGTGTTCTTCGCCATGGGCGGCAACTTCGTCTCCGCCACCCCCGACACCCACGTCACCGAGGCCGCCATGCGCAAGGCCCGCCTCACCGTCCACGTGTCGACCAAACTCAACCGCTCGCACGTCGTCACCGGCACCCGCGCCCTGATCCTGCCCACCCTCGGACGCACCGACAAGGACGTCCAGAGGAGCGGAAAGCAGTTCGTGACGGTCGAGGACTCCATGAGCATGGTGCACGCCTCCCGCGGCAACCTCGCCCCCGCGAGCAAGCACCTGCTCTCCGAGCCGGCCATCGTCGCCCGCCTGGCCCGTGCCACCCTCGGCAAGGAGTCCGCCACCCCCTGGGAGGACTTCGAGCGGGACTACTCCACCATCCGCGACCGGATCTCCCGCGTCGTCCCCGGCTTCGAGGACTTCAACGCCCGCGTCGCCGCACCCGGCGGCTTCACCCTCCCGCACGGCCCGCGCGACGAACGCCGCTTCCCCACCGCCACCGGCAAGGCCAACTTCACCGCCGCACCCGTCGAGTACCCCGAACTCCCGCCCGGGCGGCTGCTGTTGCAGACCCTGCGCTCGCACGACCAGTACAACACCACCATCTACGGCCTCGACGACCGCTACCGCGGCATCAAGGACGGCCGCCGCGTCGTCCTCGTCAACCCGGACGACGCCCGCTCCCTCGGGCTGGCCGACGGCACGTACACCGACCTGGTCAGCGAGTGGAAGGACGGCGTCGAGCGGCGCGCCCCCGGCTTCCGCGTCGTCCACTACCCGACCGCCCGCGGCTGCGCCGCCGCCTACTACCCGGAGACCAACGTCCTGGTCCCCCTCGACGCCACCGCCGACACCAGCAACACCCCCGCCAGCAAGTCCGTGATCGTACGTCTGGAACAATCACCGACCGTCTGAGCGTTCGCTTAGCAAACCGACGGTCGTGTACATCGAACGGAGCCTGGCCCATGGGTGAGCAGACCCCCGCGAAGTTCCCGCAGGAAGTCGTCGACGAGTACGCCGCACTCGGCGTCGACCTGCCCGCGCTCCTCTCCGCCGGACACCTCGGCACGCGGATGGGTGTGGAGATCGTCGAGGCGTCCACCGACCGCGTGGTCGGCACGATGCCCGTCGAGGGCAACACCCAGCCGTACGGACTGCTGCACGGCGGCGCCTCGGCCGTCCTCGCCGAGACCCTCGGCTCGATCGGCGCGATGATGCACGGCGGCAGCAAGAAGCTCGCCGTCGGCGTCGACCTCAACTGCACCCACCACCGGGGCGTCCGCAGCGGACTGGTGACCGGTGTGGCCACCCCCGTCCACCGCGGACGCTCCACCGCCACCTACGAGATCGTCATCACCGACGAGCAGGACAAGCGGGTCTGCACGGCCCGCCTGACCTGCATGCTGCGCGAAGTCGACCCGGGCGCGGTCAAGGGCTGACCGGCAGCGTCACACTGCTCACCCCGGCCCGGACCGTCATCCTCGTCCCGGCCGGGTGGCGCAGGGTGTAGTCGAAGTCCGTCGACACCAGCACCACACCGAGCCGGTGCCCCTTCTTGAAGACATACTCCTGCGGCTCCATACCCCACCTCAGGCCGTACTCCCGCCCCTCCACGACCTTGTCCTGGCTGGAGAGGGAGTTCCGGTTGCGCACGTCCAGCCAGCCCCGCGACACGATTTTGAAGTCGGCGCTCTCGGTACGGTGCCGGGTCCGGTAGGCACAACCGGTGTCCCCCGGGATGCCCTGGCCGTAGCAGACCTGGGGCTGCGAAGTGTCGGCCGCCGTGCCCGCCGTCGCCCTCATATCCTTCCCGTAGTCCACCAGGAGCGCCGTCACATACGGCGAGGTGCCCTTCAGTGACGCCACCACCGACAGCTTCGGCACCCCGTTGATGCGCACGTCCCGCTTCAGGGCGTCGGTCGTGTACGCCAGCCGGTTCGGATTGTCCGCCTCCGGCAAGGCCACCAGCTGCTCCGCCTTCACCGTGCGGCCCGCGTCCGTCAGCGTCTCCTTCACGGGCAGCCCCGGCCACGCCCCCAGCCGCCCCCCGGAATTCAGCCGCAGGGACTGCTCCCGTGTGCCGCGCGCCGGCCACTCCGACTGCCGCTTCCACGTGAAGTCCGCCTGCTCGACGTCCACCTTCGGCTCGTCCAGGGCACCGTTCTTCAGCCCGTACAGCCAGTGGTCGAACCACTGGTGGGTCTGCCGCAGCCACTCCTCCATCCGCAACGGCATCGGATTGCTGTGCCCGGCCTGGTGCAGCCACATCTTGCGCGGCACACCGTGCTTCCTCAGGGCGTCCCACAGCTGCACGGAGTGCTTGGTCTTCACGTTCCAGTCGTTGAAACCGTGCACGACGAAGACCCCGGCCTTGATCTTCCCGACGTCCGGCAGATAGTCCCGCTCCTTCCAGAACGGCCCGTAGTCACCGGTCTCCCGGTCCTGCGCCGCCGTCAGCTCGTCATGAACCGCGGCGCACACCTCCGGATTGCTGCGGCTGTTGACACCCTTGGCCAGGATGTCGGTGTCCTCGCCCTGGTAACCGCCCGGCGCGACGACACCGCCGTTCGCCCGGTAGTAGTCGTACCAGGACGAGATCCCCGAGATCGGCACGATCGCCTTGAGGCCCTTCACCCCGGTCGAGGCGACGGCGGTGGGCAAGGTCCCGTTGTACGAGATGCCCATCATCGCCGAATTGCCCGTCGACCAGGTCGCCTCGACCGGCTTGCCGTCCACGTCCCAGCCCCTGGCCCGCCCGGCCAGCCAGTCCACAGCGGCCTTCGCGCCGAGGGTCTCATTGCGCCCGCCGGAGGTCGAACAGCCGGTGGCCTTGCCGGAGCCGACATTGTCGACCTCCGCGACCGCGTAACCGCGCGGCAGGTAGTAATTGTCGTAGTAGCCGCCGTACGTCACCGGGCCCGCCGCCGCGAGGGCCGGCTGCCGGCTCGCACCCAGGCGCTTGCCCAGCGGCAGGCCGTCGCCGTCCAGGTCGACGTTGTGGAACGGGACGTCGGGCCCACCGCCCCAGTACGGGCTCGCCTCGATGATCGTGGCCACCTTCAGCCCGGCGTCGGTCTCCTTGGGTCGCAGGATCCGCATCCGTACCGTGTCGCGCTTGCCGTCGCGGTCGCTGTCCGTCTCGGTCTCGACGTCGACCTGCTGGGACACGGCGTCGGCGCGGGAGAACACCGGCTGCGTCTCGTTGCCGACGATCTTCAGTGCGGGCCGCGGATCCTGCGCGACGGCCGGGGCAGGCAGCGCGACAAGGAGGGACGCGGCGAGTGCCACGACCCCCCACGTGCGTAATGCCCTCGTCCGTTGCGCCGTACGTGGTGCGTTCGCTCTCGTCATCGTGCCTGCCTCCGGGGGCGCGGGGGATGTGCCGGTCACACGCAAAGCACACGGCACATTCCACCGCTCCGGTCCCCGATGCACCAGGGGGAAGGCGCCTTCTTTAAGGCAGCCGAGAACCGCACCCTCTGCGCGCCAGCTACCTCACCCACAAGGTGTAGGGCGGGTACATGCCGGTGTTGTTGGCGCGACACCTGTACTCACGGAAGCCTTCGCGCACGTACTGTTGTCCCAGGTCGACGCACCGCTGCCATGTGTAATCACCGATGTACTTCCACGCGGCCGCGCTCACCTGCGAACTGGCCGCGCCGGACAGTGAGCCCGCCGCCTGTGCGGGCACGCTCGCTCCACAGATCACCAGGACTGCCGCCCCCGCACTCACTACTGCTGCACGCATACGCACTTCGCGATTCCTCCCTGGCAGGCCGCCCCCAGAGAGGCGGGGTCACGGCCGAATGTCTACGCTCGGCGCGCCCATTACAGCCCGCCACCCGCAACGGCACCACAGGTAATCAAGCCCCCGGTTCCGGCCACCGTCCGGTAGCCGGGAAAGCCCCAACACGTAGACTGGCACAGTGAGTTCAGGTCGTGCATTACTTCACCGGACCACGCCCAGGAGCACCCTCGCGCTGGTCGCCGCACTCCTGTGCACCTCCGCGTGCAGCAGCGCGAAGGCACCCACGCCGACCAGCACAAGTTCAGCCGCCCCCGCCTCCACCACGCCCGTCGACGTGTGCACCTCCCTCGTCGGATACTGGGTGAAGGAAGCCCTGCGGGGCAACAAGTGGGCCGGCATCGACTGGGAGCAGAAGGGCCTTTCCAACGAGCAGTTCGGCGTACACGAGAAGGTGCTCACCGAGGCGCGCGCCGAGCAGAAGAGGAACGGGAAGGCCGCCGCCGAACAGCTCGCGGACCGCAGGGTCCGTGAGGAGTGCAAGGCCTCCAACGGTGCCACCGGAAGCTCCGAGAACTGGCGCGATCCCGCGTAGCGGCAGCGGAGGCCCGGAACGGGCACGCCATTACGCGTAAGCACCGACCACCGCTACGCACCTGGACGGCACCCGGCCCCTCCCCGCCACGCCTCGACGTAACGCTGAGTAATGGTCGAGCGGGAAGGTCGGCCGCCCATGCTCTCCGCACCGCCTGCCCGCACACCTCGAACGCACACAAACCGCACCACGCGCCGCGTCAGCACCAAGATCACTTCAAGCCCCTTAGCGGAACTGCCAGTTCTCAGCATGCGAGAAAAAGACACCCGGCCCAAAAGGCCGTTCTGTCCCGACTTGGGCACCAAGCTCTCGCCACGGCATAACAAGACAGTCACATCCTGCCTCTACCGACTCCCCGAGTCCTTCACCTGCGCTTAGAGTCACGGCCAGTCACCGCGCCGTCGGGCACGACTGCAAGCGACTGCCAGCACCTGGCAGGAACAGTCATTTCAGCGCCCCAACACCACGCCCCAGTTCGGCCCGGCCAGTGCCACGGCACCTCAGCAGAGGAGGCCGCGCCAGGGAAAGGATTCACCGTGCGACACCGTTCCTTGCTCATACTCACCACCGTGCTCACCACCGGAGCACTCACCCTCACCGCCTGTTCCTCTCGCGACGAAGGCGGCAAGGGCAGCAGCAACGGCGGATCGGGCAAGACCACCACCGTTGTCATCGGTGTCGATGCCCCGCTCACCGGATCTCTCTCCGCCCTCGGCCAGGGCATCAAGAACTCCGTGGACCTGGCGGCCAAGACGGCCAACAAGAACAAGGAAGTCCCCGGCGTCGAGTTCAAGATCGAAGCCCTCGACGACCAGGCGATCCCCGCCTCCGGCCAGGCCAACGCCACCAAGCTCGTCGGCAACAAGGACGTCCTCGGCGCCGTCGGCCCGCTGAACTCGGGCGTCGCCCAGTCCATGCAGGGCGTCTTCGAGTCCGGCGGCCTCCTCCAGGTCTCCCCCGCCAACACCAACCCCTCCCTCAGCCAGGGCGACAACTGGGGCAAGGGCGAGAAGAAGCGCGGCTTCAAGACCTACTTCCGCACCGCCACCACCGACGTCATCCAGGGCAAGTTCGCCGCCCAGTACCTGTTCAACGACGCCAAGAAGAAGAAGGTCTTCGTCGTCGACGACAAGCAGACCTACGGCGCCGGCCTCGCCGCCATCTTCTCCGCGGAATTCAAGCGCCTGGGCGGCCAGGTCGTCGACACCGACCACGTCACCAAGGACGAGAAGGACTTCTCCTCCACCGCCAACAAGATCAAGGGATCCGGCGCCGACTCGGTCTACTTCGGCGGCCAGTACCCCGAGGGCGGCCTCCTCTCCGACCAGGTCAAAAAGGCCGGAGCCAACATCCCACTCATGGGCGGCGACGGCATCTACGACCCCGCCTTCATCAAGGCCTCCGCCCAGGCCAACGACGGCGACCTCGCGACCTCCGTCGGATTCCCCGTCGAGAAGCTGCCCACCGCCAAGACCTTCATCGACAACTACAAGGCCGAGGGTTACAAGGACCCGTACGCGGCCTACGGCGGCTACTCCTACGACGCCGCCTGGGCCATCATCCAGGCCGTCAAGGCAGTCGTGCAGGGCAACAACGGCAAGCTGCCCGAGGACGCCCGCGCCAAGGTCGTCGAAGCCATGTCCAAGGTCTCCTTCGACGGTGTGACCGGCAAGGTCGCCTTCGACCAGTACGGCGACACCACGAACAAGCAGCTCACCGTGTACGCGGTCAAGAACGGCGCCTGGACCGACGTCAAGAGCGACACGTTCAACGACTGACCCACCAGCACTCCCCGCACTGACCGAACAAACCGCGCGAGGGCGCAAACAGCGCCCTCGCGCGGTGTCATATCCGACACGCTCATCGGAGGCCCTGCGGTGCACGAACTGCCGCAACAGCTGGTCGACGGTCTGGCCCTCGGTGCCCTGTATGGCCTCATCGCCATCGGGTACACCATGGTCTACGGCATCGTCCAGCTCATCAACTTCGCCCATGGCGAGATCTTCATGGTCGGGGGCTTCGGCGCCCTCACCACGTACCAGATACTCCCTGACGGGACATCTCTCGTGGTGGCCCTGCCCCTCATGCTCATAGGCGGAGCGATAGTCTCCGTGGCTGTCGCCACAGCCGCGGAACGCTTCGCATACCGACCCCTGCGCGGCGCCCCGCGACTCGCACCCCTCATCACCGCGATCGGACTCTCGATCGTCCTCCAGCAACTCGTCTGGGGCTTCTTCCCCGGCGCCAAGGCCGCGGTGAACTTCCCCGAGTTCACCGGCGCCAACATCAAGATCTTCGACAACCTGGCCATCGAACGGGCCGACCTCTTCGTCTTCATCGCAGCCCCCGTCTGCATGTTCATCCTCGGCCTCTTCGTCTCCAAGAGCCGCAGCGGACGCGCCATGCAGGCCACCTCCCAGGACCGCGACACCGCGAAACTCATGGGAATCAACACCGACCGCATCATCGTGATGGCCTTCGCGATCGGAGCCGCCTTCGCCGCCGTCGCAGCCACCGCCGACGGCCTCAGCAAGGGCCAGCTCACCTTCAACATGGGCTTCATCCTCGGCCTCAAGGCCTTCACCGCGGCCGTCCTCGGCGGCATCGGCAACATCTACGGAGCCATGGTCGGCGGCCTCGTCCTCGGCGTCGCCGAATCCCTCGCCACCGCCTACATCGCCGACATCCCCGGCATGCAGCTGCTCGGCGGAGGAAGCTGGAAAGACGTCTGGGCCTTCGCCCTCCTCATCCTCGTCCTCCTCTTCAGGCCCCAAGGCCTGCTGGGCGAACGCGTCGCGGACAGGGCGTGAACACCATGACCACAGACCTCACGAAGAACGCCAACACCTCCCAGGCACCCGCCGGAGCCCAGGCCACCCTGTTCCGGCGCGTCATCGCCGCAGGCGGCGCCCTCAGCATCGCCAGCACCTTCCTCAACTGGACCTACACCGACGAGTTCCCCGGCAACCTCACCGTCACCGGCTACCCCGGCGGCCTCCAGATCCTCACCCTCGTCGCCGGACTGCTCGTCCTGCTCTACGCACTGAGCGCACTCGGCATCAAGGGCCTCACCTGGCTCGCCCCCACCGGCACCACCAAAGCCCTGCGCCTCCTGGCCCTCGGCCTGTTCGGCACCACCTGGTTCACCGCCGTCGCCATCGCCGTACAACTCGGCGGCATCAACCACCTCGACCCCGGCGGATTCATCGCCGCGGTCGCCTCCGCGCTCCCGCTCCTGGCATTCAAACTCCCCGAAGACACCCGCCAGGCCAAGCGCCCCAAGGAACTCCCCTCCTGGGCAGAGATCCTCATCATCATCGCCGTGTTCGCAGTCGGCCTTGGCGTCATCGCCTACGGCATCGACACCGACTACTCCGAACTCTTCATCGGCTTCCTCATCACCGCGGGCTTCGCCGCAGCCGCCATCGGCAAGGCCGGACTCCTCGCACGCCTCACCGAACTCACCTACAAGCACCGCAACGTCACCATGGCCGGCGCGTTCGCCGCCGCCGCCGCATTCCCGTTCACCCAGAGCACCGACACCTTCACGCTCATCGGCGTCAACATCCTCATCTTCGCCACCGTCGCCCTGGGCCTGAACATCGTCGTCGGCCTCGCCGGACTCCTCGACCTCGGATACGTCGCCTTCCTCGGCGTCGGCGCCTACACCGCCGCCCTGGTTTCCGGCGCCGGCTCCTCCGTCTTCAAGATCCAGTTCCCCTTCTGGGCCGCCGCACTCCTGGGCGCACTCGTCTCGCTGATCTTCGGCGTCCTCATCGGCGCCCCCACCCTGCGGCTGCGCGGCGACTACCTCGCCATCGTCACCCTCGGCTTCGGCGAGATCTTCCGGATCACCGTCAACAACCTCGACGGCACATCGGGCCCCCGCGTCACCAACGGCCCCAACGGTGTCTCCAACGTCCCGCCGATCGAAATCCTCGGCTACAACTTCGGCGAAGCACACACCGTCTTCGGCATCGAGATCAGCAAATTCACCAACTACTTCCTGCTGATGCTCCTCGCCACCATCATCGTCGTCCTCGTCTTCCGCAGGGCAGGAGACTCCCGCATCGGCCGCGCCTGGGTCGCCATCCGCGAAGACGAAACCGCCGCCACCGCCATGGGCATCAACGGCTTCCGCGTCAAACTCATCGCCTTCGCACTCGGCGCAGCCCTCGCCGGCCTCGCCGGCTCCGTCCAGGCGCACGTCACCACCACCGTCGTACCCGAGAGCTACCAGTTCGCCGGCCCCGTTCCGCCCAACTCCGCATTCCTCCTCGCCGCAGTCATCCTCGGCGGCATGGGCACCATCAGCGGCCCCCTCCTCGGCGCCTCACTGCTCTACCTCATCCCCGCCAAACTGCAATTCCTCGCCGAATACCAACTCCTCGGCTTCGGCATCGCCCTCATCCTGCTGATGCGCTTCCGCCCCGAAGGCCTCATCGCCAACCGGCGCGCCCAGCTCGAGTACCACGAAACCGACCAACTCGACGTACCCGACCAGCCCACCGTCGGCACCGGCGGCGTCGGCATCACGAAGGCGGGGGCGTGAACCCCATGGCAACTCCCACAGCCACCACCGACACCGCAGCGACCGGCCAGGCCGTCCTCGACGCGAGCGGCGTCACCATGCGCTTCGGCGGCCTCACCGCCGTCCGCAACGTGAACCTCACCGTCAACGCAGGCGAAATCGTCGGCCTCATCGGCCCCAACGGTGCCGGAAAGACCACCTTCTTCAACTGCCTCACCGGCCTCTACATCCCCACCGAGGGCAAGGTCACCTACAAGGGCACCGTCCTGCCGCCCAAGCCCCACCTCGTCACCCAGGCAGGCATCGCCCGCACCTTCCAGAACATCCGGCTCTTCTCCAACATGACCGTCCTGGAGAACGTCCTCGTCGGCCGCCACACCCGCACCAAAGAAGGCCTCTGGTCCGCCCTCCTGCGCGGCCCCGGCTTCAAGAAAGCCGAAAAGGCCTCCCACGAACGCGCCATGGAACTACTGGAGTTCATCGGCCTCGAAGCCAAGGCCGACCACCTCGCCCGCAACCTCCCCTACGGCGAGCAGCGCAAGCTCGAAATCGCCCGGGCCCTCGCGAGCGACCCCGGCCTGCTCCTCCTCGACGAGCCCACCGCCGGCATGAACCCCCAGGAAACCCGCGCCGCCGAAGAGCTCATCTTCGCCATCCGCGACCAGGGCATCGCCGTACTCGTCATCGAGCACGACATGCGGTTCATCTTCAACCTCTGCGACCGCGTCGCCTGCCTCGTCCAGGGCGAAAAACTCGTCGAAGGCACCCCCGACGTGGTCCAGAGCGACGAACGCGTCGTCGCCGCCTACCTCGGCACCCCCTTCGAAGGCGCCCCCGGCGCCGAAGAAGCCGCCGAAGTCGAAGCGGCAGAGGCACACGCCGCCGAGGGCCAAGCCTCCGGGAGCCAAGCCTCCGAGCCCCAGGCCGACGCACCCAGCACCACCCGCACGGACCGCACCGAAGGAGACACCCAGTGACCGCCCTCCTGGAGGTGGAGGACCTCCGCGTCGCCTACGGCAAGATCGAAGCCGTCAAGGGCATCTCCTTCAGCGTCGAAGAGGGACAGGTCGTCACCCTCATCGGCACCAACGGCGCCGGCAAAACCACCACCCTGCGCACCCTCTCCGGACTCCTCAAGCCCTCCGGCGGCCGCATCACCTTCGACGGCAAACCCCTCGACGGAGTCCCCGCCCACAAGATCGTCGCCCTCGGCCTCGCCCACTCCCCCGAGGGACGCCACATCTTCCCCCGGCTCTCGATCACCGAGAACCTCCAGCTCGGAGCATTCCTCCGCAGCGACAAAGACGGCATCCAGAAGGACATCCAGCGCGCCTACGACCTCTTCCCCATCCTCGGGGAACGCCGGAAGCAGGCCGCGGGCACCCTCTCCGGCGGCGAACAGCAAATGCTCGCCATGGGTCGCGCCCTGATGTCCCAGCCCAAACTCCTCATGCTCGACGAACCCTCCATGGGCCTCTCCCCGATCATGATGCAGAAGATCATGGAGACCATCGTCGAACTCCGCTCCAGCGGCACGACGATCCTCCTCGTCGAGCAGAACGCCCAGGCGGCGCTCTCCCTCGCCGACCACGGCCACGTCATGGAAATCGGCAAGATCGTCCTCTCCGGCACCGGCCAGGACCTCCTGCACGACGAATCCGTCCGCAAGGCCTACCTCGGCGAGGACTGACCCTCCCGTACGCACACGAAGGGGCCCGGCCCGCGTTCACCACGCGGACCGGGCCCCTTGTCGTAGACCTCGGGCCTACTGCTCCTTGGCCGCCGCCTTCTTCTCCTCGGCGTCCTCGATGACCGCCTCCGCCACCTGCTGCATCGACAGCCTGCGGTCCATCGACGTCTTCTGGATCCACCGGAACGCGGCCGGCTCAGTCAGCCCGTACTGCGTCTGAAGGATCGACTTCGCCCTGTCCACCAGCTTCCGCGTCTCCAGTCGCTGCGTGAGGTCAGCGACCTCGTTCTCCAGCGTCTTCAGCTCGGCAAACCGTGAGACGGCCATCTCGATGGCCGGGACGACGTCGCTCTTACTGAACGGCTTCACCAGGTACGCCATGGCCCCCGCGTCCCGCGCCCGCTCGACCAGGTCACGCTGCGAGAACGCGGTCAGCATCAGGACCGGGGCGATGGACTCGGCGGCGATCTGCTCGGCGGCGGAGATGCCGTCGAGGACCGGCATCTTCACATCGAGGATCACCAGGTCCGGCTTGTGCTCCCGGGCCAGCTCGACGGCCTTCTGCCCGTCCCCGGCCTCACCCACGACCGAGTAGCCCTCTTCCTCCAGCATCTCCTTGAGGTCGAGCCGGATGAGGGCTTCGTCCTCGGCGATGACGACGCGGGTCGTCAGCGGCGGAACGTGCGACTTGTCGTCGTCGGCGACGGACGGCTGGGGCGACTCGGGGGTGGTCACGGGGCTCCTTGATACGGGGCAGATACAGCTGCCAAGAGCGTACCTAGCTACGGTATGGTGGTCATGCAGCGGGTCGAGGGAAACCTTCGATTCGTTAGGCCCCGGTAGCCCAATTGGCAGCAGGCAATGGATTCAAAACCCATACAGTGTCGGTTCGAATCCGACTCGGGGCACTTTTCCTTGGATTCCAAGGTCACGTGATTTCGGCGACACTTCACGCAAACGTGTGAGCGTGTCGCCATTCTTATGCACTGCGGCGGGATCACTCGCAACATCGCTCTCGTGTACGACATGGCAACGCGTAAGCGAGCACTTTCCCTCGTCGCCCAAGGGCGCAGCTTGAACTCCGTGAGCCAGGAAACCGGGATATCCCGTTACGCCATCCGCTCCTGGCAAACCCGCATCGAGCCCCTTCCGCGCATTACGGGTGCGCTGATTCGCCACACACCGGCGGACCCAGCTGCGTACTCATACCTTCTCGGCCTCTACCTGGGCGACGGATGCCTCAGCGAGCACCCGCGTGGCAAGGGCTACTACCTACGCATCGCATGCGCCGACGCCTGGCCCGGCCTCATCAAGGCATGCCGGGCCGCAATCCTGGAAGTTCACCCCGAGAGTAAGGTGTACGTCCTCCAGCGGCAGGGGTGCGTCAACGTAACCAGCTACAGCCAAAGTTGGCCCCACCTGTTCCCGCAGCACGGTCCAGGCAGGAAGCACGATCGGTCCATCGTCCTGGCGCCGTGGCAGCAGGGCATCGTGGACGAGTACCCATGGGAATTCATCAGAGGCCTCTACCACTCCGACGGATGCCGGATCACCAACTGGACGACCAAAATGGTGTCCGGCGAGCGCAAGCGCTACGAGTACCCCCGCTACTTCTTCAGCAACAAGTCGGACGACATCCGCAAGCTCTTCGCCGATGCCCTCACACGAGTCGGCGTGGAATGGACGACCCTCGCCCGAGGCAGCGACCCGTTCAACATCTCCGTGGCCCGACGGGCGTCCGTAGCTCTCATGGACGCCCACGTCGGGCCGAAGTACTAGTCAGCACAACCTACTTCGGGCTGTCGTCCTCGCCGATGTGGTGGATGCGGACCAGGTTCGTGGAGCCCGCGACTCCCGGCGGGGAGCCGGCCGTGATGACGACCACGTCGCCCTTCTGGCAGCGGCCGATGCGGAGCAGTTCCTCGTCCACCTGGGCGACCATCTCGTCCGTGGAGTCGACCTTGGGGCCGAGGAAGGTTTCCACGCCCCAGGTGAGGTTCAGCTGGGAGCGGGTGGACTCCTCGGGGGTGAAGGCCAGGAGCGGGATGGGCGAGCGGTAGCGCGAGAGGCGCTTGACGGTGTCGCCGGACTGGGTGAAGGCGACCAGGAACTTGGCGCCGAGGAAGTCGCCCATTTCGGCGGCTGCCCTGGCTACCGCTCCGCCCTGGGTGCGGGGCTTGTTGCGTTCGGTGAGCGGGGGCAGGCCCTTGGCGAGGATGTCCTCCTCGGCCGCTTCGACGATGCGGGACATCGTGCGTACCGTTTCGACGGGGTACTTGCCGACGCTCGTTTCGCCGGAGAGCATCACGGCGTCCGTGCCGTCGATGACGGCGTTGGCGACGTCGGAGGCTTCGGCGCGGGTGGGCCGGCTGTTCTCGATCATGGAGTCGAGCATCTGGGTGGCGACGATGACCGGCTTGGCGTTGCGCTTGGCGAGTTTGATGGCGCGCTTCTGGACGATCGGGACCTGCTCCAGCGGCATTTCGACGCCGAGGTCGCCGCGGGCGACCATGATGCCGTCGAAGGCGGCGACGATGTCGTCGATGTTGTCGACGGCCTGGGGTTTTTCGACCTTGGCGATGACGGGGAGGCGGCGGCCCTCTTCCTTCATGATGCGGTGGACGTCTTCGATGTCGCGGCCGCTGCGGACGAAGGAGAGGGCGATGATGTCCGCCCCGATGCCCAGGGCCCAGCGGAGGTCTTCGATGTCCTTTTCCGAGAGTGCGGGGACGGAGACGGCGACGCCGGGGAGGTTGAGGCCCTTGTGGTCGGAGACCATGCCGCCTTCGATGACGGTGGTGTGGACGCGGGGGCCGTCGACGGAGGTGACTTCGAGGGTGACCTTGCCGTCGTCGACGAGGATGCGTTCGCCGGTGGTGACGTCGGTGGGGAGTCCTTCGTAGGTGGTGCCGCAGGTCTGGCGGTCGCCCTCGGTGGGTTCGGCGGTGATGGTGAAGTCGTCGCCGCGTTCAAGGAGTACGGGGCCTTCGCGGAAGCGTCCGAGGCGGATCTTCGGGCCTTGAAGGTCGGCGAGGATGCCGACGCTGCGGCCGGTCTCTTCGGAGGCTTTGCGGACGTGGGCGTACCGCTCCTCGTGTTCGGTGTAGGTGCCGTGGCTGAGGTTGAAGCGGGCGATGTCCATTCCGGCTTCGACCAGGGCCTTGATCTGGTCGTATGTGTCGGTGGCGGGGCCCAGGGTACAAACGATCTTTGCTCGGCGCATGGTTCGAGCCTAGGGCTTACCGATGGGTAGGTAATTGGCTGGGCATGACTACTCAACAACCTTTGGGTGAAAGGTTATTGACAAGTGTTGAATTGTGCGCGGGGGTGCTCTGATGAGCAATTCGACTGAGGGTGGACCGAGGGTTCAGAGGGTGGGCGGGGCCATCGTGAAGCGTGCGTTGACGTGGGCGTGGACGGTCTGGCGCTGGGGTTCGAGGTCGAGGGCGGGGGCGGATTCGGGGGCTGCGGCGCCGCGGGCCATGCCGCCGAATCCGGCGGCGGCGGGGTAGTCGTAGGAGGCGGTGTTCTCGCTGCCTTCGTCGGCGAGTTCGAGGAGGGCGACGAGGTGGGTGCCGAGGGCTTCGGCGTATTCGCGGGCGCGGACGACGGCTTCGCGGACTGCCTGGGTGCGGGCCTGGCCGTAGACGGGTGAGGTGGGGCGCAGTGCCCACCAGGGGCCGTCGACGCGGGTGAGTTCGAGGTCGGAGAGGCGCGTGGTGAGTTCGCCGAGGGCGGTGAAGTCGGCGAGTTCGGCGGTGAGGTGGACGCGGCCGTGGTAGGCGCGGATGTGTTCGCCTCGGCCTTTGCGGGTGAGTTCGGGGTTGATGGAGAAGGAGCCGGTTTCGAGTTTTTCGACGGCGTCGCCGTAGGTCTTGACGATTTCGAGGGCGGCGGCGTTGCGCCGGGTGAGGTCTTCGAGGGCGGTGCGGCGATCGGTGCCGCGGGCGCTGACGGTGATGCCGATGCGGGCGATTTCGGGGTCGACTTCGAGGCGGGCCACGCCGCGGACGGCGACGCGGGGGGCGTCGGGGGTGCCGTAGGGGGCGGGGGTGGTGGGGGTGATCATGGGTGGGGCTCCTTGGGTGGCATGCGGGTGTGGATGTGGGCGCGGGTGGTGTGCGGGTGCGGTGGGGTGCCGTACGGACCACTGTGGCATCCGCGTCCGACATCGGGGAGTCATCGGATCGAAACCTGTAGGGGGTGTCGTGGTGGGCGGTACTGGGTCAGAATCTACGCGCGTTGTGCAGGGCAGCGCGGGGACGAAGGAGTGCAAATGCCGCTGAATCGACGGAAGTTCCTGGGCAGTGCGGCTGCTACTGGTGCCGGTGCGGCGCTGGTGGGCGGGGTCGCGGGGTCCGCGGAGGCCGTGGAGCTGGGCGTCGCGAAGGGGCGGGGCCCGAAGCGGTACGCGTTCACGGTGATGGGGACGACCGATCTGCACGGGAATGTCTTCAACTGGGACTATTTCACCGACAAGGAGTTCGACGACAAGGACCACAACGACGTCGGTCTGGCGAAGATCTCCACTTTGGTGAATGCGGTGCGCAAGGAGAAGGGCCGCGGCAATACCCTGCTGATAGACGCGGGTGACACGATTCAGGGCACCCAGCTTTCGTACTACTACGCGAAGGTCGACCCGATCACCGCGAAGCGTGGTCCGGTGCACCCGATGGCGCAGGCGATGAACCGGATCGGCTACGACGC
This sequence comes from Streptomyces sp. NPDC058663, assembly GCF_042716745.1. Taxonomy (NCBI): domain Bacteria; kingdom Bacillati; phylum Actinomycetota; class Actinomycetes; order Kitasatosporales; family Streptomycetaceae; genus Streptomyces; species Streptomyces sp. NPDC058663. The sequence continues at coordinate 3,774 of NZ_JBHXRV010000004.1, read as the reverse complement.
GGCGGCGCTCGGCAATCACGAGTTCAATTACGGAATTCCGGTGCTGCGGAAGTTCGAGGAGCAGTGCGATTTCCCGCTGCTGGGTGCGAATGCGCTGGATGCGAAGACGCTGCGGCCGGCGTTCCGTCCGTACAGCATGCACCGGCTGCGTACCCCGCACGGGCGGGATGTGAAGGTGGCGGTGCTGGGGCTGACGAATCCCGGTATCGCGCTGTGGGACAAGCAGAATGTGCAGGGGAAGATGGTGTTCCCGGGGCTTGAGGAGCAGGCGGCGAAGTGGGTGCCGAAGCTGCGGTCGATGGGTGCGGATGTCGTGCTGGTGTCGGCGCACTCGGGTTCCAGTGGGACGTCTTCGTACGGTGACCAGCTTCCGTACGTGGAGAACGCGGCGGGGCTGGTGGCCGAGCAGGTGCCGGGCATCGACGCGATTCTGGTGGGGCACGCGCACACGGAGATCCCGGAGTACTTCGTCGAGAACAAGCAGACCGGGAAGAAGGTCCTGCTGTCGGAACCGCTGAAGTGGGGGCAGCGGCTGACGCTGTTCGACTTCGAGCTGGTGTGGGCGAAGGGCCGCTGGTCGGTGGAGAAGGCGTCGTCGCGGGTGCTGAACTCGAACACGGTGGCGGAGGACCCGCGGATCACGCGGATGCTGGGTGATGAGCACAAGAAGGTCGTGGCGTACGTCAACCAGGTCATCGGTACCTCGACGACGGCGATGACGACGGCGGAGGCGGCGTGGAAGGACGAGCCGCTGATCGACCTGATCAATCTGGTGCAGACGGAGACGGTGAAGGCGGCGCTGGCGGGCGGGGAGTACGCGGCGCTGCCGGTGCTGTCGCAGGCGTCCTGTTTCTCGCGGACGGCGAAGGTTCCGGCGGGGCAGATCACGATCAAGGACGCGGCGGGGCTGTACCCGTTCGAGAACACCCTGGAGGCGCGGCTGCTCACGGGCGCGCAGCTCAAGGAGTACCTGGAGTACTCCGCGAAGTACTACGTGCAGACGCCGGCGGGTGCCCCGGTGGACCCGGCGAAGCTGACGAACGCGGAGAGCACCCCCGACTACAACTACGACGTGGTGTCGGGGCTGACGTACGAGGTGGACATCGCGAAGCCGAAGGGTGCGCGGATCGTGAACCTGGCTTTCGAGGGGAAGCCGGTCGAGGCGAAGGCGCAGTTCGTGTTCGCGGTGAACAACTACCGGGCGTCGGGCGGTGGGGCGTTCCCGCACATCGCGGGGGCCAGGCAGCTGTGGGCGAATTCGGAGGAGATCCGGAACACGATCATCACGTGGGTGCGGGCGAAGGGGACGGTGGACCCGAAGGCGTTCGCGTCGGTGGACTGGAAGCTGACCAGGGACGGTAAGCCGGTGTTCTAGCGGGTCCGTGGGCGTCGTGATCGGGTGGGCCGTCGTGATCCGGTGGCCGGTGTGATCGGGTGGGCCGTCGTGATCCGGTGGCCGGTGTGTGGTGCGGGGTGGCGTGGGCGGGGTTCCGCTTGCGTCACCCCGTTGTGCTGTGCCGCCGGGCCTTGGTCAGACCTTGAGCTGTACGAGGTCTTCGCGCGGGGTGGGGAGGTGGGGGCGGGTGGGGGTGCCGAGGCCGAAGGTGGTGAAGGCGGTGCGGGCGGGGAGGGGGTAGGCGTCCGTGCCGGTGAGGGAGTTGAGGATGACGGCGCTGCGCCAGGCGGCGAGTCCGAGGTCGGGGGCGCCGACGCCGTGGGTGTGGCGTTCGGCGTTCTGGACGTACACGGAGCCCTGGACGACGGGGTCCAGGAGGAGGCGTTGGTGTGCGTCGATGCGGGGGCGCTGGGAGGAGTCGCGCTTCATGTACGGGTCGAGGGCGGCGAGCAGCCGGTCGACGGGGCGTTCGCGGTAGCCGGTGGCGAGGACGACGGCGTCGGTGGTGAGGCGGGAGCGGGTGCCCTGCTGGGTGTGTTCGAGGTGGAGTTCGACCTTGGTGGTGGCGACGCGGCCCGCGGTGCGGACGTGGACGCCGGGGGTGATGGTGACGTCGGGCCAGCCGCCGTCGAGGGTGCGGCGGTAGAGCTCGTCGTGGATGGCGGCGATGGTGTCGGCGTCGATGCCCTTGTGCAGTTGCCACTGGCGGGGCAGGAGTTCGTCGCGTACGCCTTCGGGGAGGGCGTGGAAATAGCGGGTGTAGTCGGGTGTGAAGTGTTCCAGGCCGAGCTTGGAGTACTCCATGGGGGCGATGGCTTCGGTGCGGGCGAGCCAGGTGAGCTTCTCGCGGCCGGTGGGGCGGGCGCGGAGGAGGTCGAGGAAGACCTCGGCGCCGGACTGGCCGCTGCCGATGACGGTGACGTGGTCCGCCTTGAGCAGGTTGGCGCGGTGGTGGAGGTAGTCGGCGGAGTGGATGACGGGGACGGCGGGGGCTTCGGCGAGGGGCTTGAGGGGTTCGGGGATGTAGGGGGCGGTGCCGATGCCGAGGACGAGGTTGCGGGTGTAGGTGCGGCCGAGGGCTTCGGCCTCGCCTTCGGGGTCGAGCTGGGTGAAGTCGACTTCGAAGGCGATGCGTTCGGGGTTCCAGCGGACGGCGTCGACCTGGTGGCCGAAGTGGAGTCCGGTGAGGCGGCCGCTGACCCAGCGGCAGTAGGCGTCGTATTCGGAACGCTGGATGTGGAAGCGCTCGGCGAAGTAGAAGGGGAAGAGGCGTTCGCTGTCGCGGAGGTAGTTGAGGAAGGTCCAGGGGCTGGAGGGGTCGGCGAGGGTGACGAGGTCGGCGAGGAAGGGGACTTGGAGGGTGGCGCCTTCGATGAGGAGGCCGGGGTGCCAGTGGAAGGCGGGGCGCTGTTCGTAGAAGGCGGTCTTGAGGCCGCCGTGGATGCCGTCGGCGAGGGCGGCGAGGGAGAGGTTGAAGGGGCCGATGCCGATGCCGACGAGGTCGTGCGGTGCGGGCTGGGGGGCCTGCGGGGGCGGTGGGGGCTGAGGAGGCGGTGGGACGGTCATCGCAGGAACCTTTCGGTAGGGGCGGGGATGGTGAGGGGACGAAGACGGGCTGCTCCCGTTCCGCCGCCGGAGACGGGCGGGAGGGGGCCCGTGCCGGTACCGCGTGCGGGGGCGGAGAGGGCGTCCGGACCCGGGACTGGGGGTGGGGTGCTCATGCGGGGTCCTTCGCAGGTGCGGGCGCGGGGGCGACACACCAGGGTGTACGGGGCAGGCGGCGGGTGTCCGGAATGGTCAACGATCTCGACCCGAAAGTGGTACTGCGGGGCGCGGGGGCGGGGCTGGTTGTTGCCGGACTGATATGGGCGATCGCGGACGTGGGTGGGTGAGGGGTGGGGTGGCCGGGGGTGAGGTGCAGGGCTCGGAGCTCGGGATGCAGGGCGCAGGGCTCGGAGCTCGGGATGCAGGGCACGGTCCGCAGGAGGCGGGATGTGGGGTGCGGGCCGGGGGCGAGGGGTGGGGATGGCGCGGGGTGGGGCGTGGGGGCGCGGGGTGCAGGGAACGGGGCTCGGGATGCAGGGCACGTCCGCAGGAGGCGGGGTGCGGCCTGTGCGGGATGTGCGGGATGTGCGGGGCCGCAGGGAACGGGGCCACGGGGAACGGAGACGGCGGTGGCCGGCCGGGGTCTCCCCCCGGCGGCCCCCGCCGGCCGGGGCACCCCATACCCCGCCGCGGGGGGGGGGGGGCGGCGTGGTGAGGCGGGGGGGGCGCGCGCGGGCGGCCCCCCCCCCGCGACCCTCCGATGCCTCCGCCTCCTCCCCGGCCTCCGTCTCCTCCCCGGCCCCTGTCTCCTCCCTGGCCCCCGTCTCCTCCCC